>JBDUCC010000044.1:0-15802 GCA_040003675.1 bacterium
CCCCCTTTGCATGCAATGCTGCAATTAGAGGACGAGAAGTTATTTCTAGTCTGGTCTATAATTCTCTGAATTCATTCCAACGGGTCGAATAGGGAGATAGGTCGCCATGAAAACTGAAACACTCAATTGCAACACTTCACGCGGCGCGACCACTGCGCACGTGGCGCTTCCGGAAAACGATTCCGCCGCCGCAGTGATCCTGATTCAGGAATGGTGGGGCATTAACAATCACATTCGTGACATTGCCGGCCGTTATGCGAACGAAGGTTATCTTTGCCTGGCGCCGGATCTTTATCGCGGCAAGCTCGCGAAAAATACAGAAGAAGCCGGCCAGCTAATGCAGGCGCTGGCAATTGAAGACGGCATGGAAACAATTCGCCAAACCATTGCGGAAGCCAAAGCGAAATACGGTGTGCAAAAGTTTGGCATCACCGGCTATTGCATGGGGGGCACCTTTGCATTGCGCGCTGCGTGCGAGATCAAAGAGCTGGCAGCGGCCGGGCCCTTTTATGGCGACATTCCTAGAGAAGACGTCTTGAAAAACTTGACCGTGCCCACGCTCTTTATCGCCGGGGAACGCGACAAATGGATCAATCCCGAAAAGGTAGGCCAGTTGAAAGAGGCAGCGCGGAAATACAAGCTGCCGGTAGAAGTGGTGAGCTACGGCGCTGATCACGCTTTCTTCAACGACACTCGTTCCGAAGTTTATGACGCTGAAGCAGCGGCGGATGCCTGGCGCAGGGTGTTGGATCTGTTCAGAAAGCACCTTGCGATTGCGGTGCCGACGGGAGCGTAACTTCAGGCAGTGGGTTAGTTTGGGTTGTTGTATCGACCTCTCGTAGGAACTGGGGCGAGGGAACGCGAAGCGATCTCAGTAAAAAGCGGCGAATCACAGCCATCTTCTTAAAATTTCAAACTGACTCACTACCTAACTTCCCAATGGCTGATGGAATTTCGACGGCACGTTTTCGCGGCCCCACTTCAAAGTGCGGCTCATCCAAACGAGTTCATCCAAAAAATCCTTAGCGCGTTTCTCGAAAGCCGGATCTAGAAGTTTGCCCTCGGCATCGAACGTATTCTGCACTTTCGGAAAGTTAAGGTCTGAAAATGTCACCGCCAGGCCCAACTCCCGAACCATTGGCACCATTTGTTCGATCACGCGCGTGCCGCCCCATGGACCAGCCGAGACACCAACGAAGGCTACCGCTTTATGCACATACTCTCGCAACAGCAAATCCAGAACCGCCTTCAACGGTCCTGGGTAGCCATGATTGTATTCAGGCGAAACTATTACCAATCCATCTGCCCGGATGATCGCATCGCGCCATTTCGGAAACTGATCCTTAAGGTTCTGACCATAGTCGTCGTATGGCAGTTCGAATTCGCTTACATCAAACAAGCGCGTTTGCATGTCTTCACGCTTCTCCATTTCCCCAACGAGCCATCTGGCTGGATGCAGGCTGTTTCGATTCTTGCGATTAGTGCCTAGCAAAACTGGCAGTAGCAACTTATCCATTACGGTCTCTCCCATTGGTGAACCTGACGCACAACGCCGCGCAACGCTACTGAATAAGAACCTCGTCAACAAAGATCCAAGCTTCACCACCTTTACCCGGATGCCAGTCGGGAATGCCTCCGTTATAGGCTTTGACGCGGACGTAGCGCGTTCTGCGAGGCGGAATAGTCTGGACGAAATCTCGCACCACGACGCCGTAGTCTCGGTCCGCCACCTCATTGGTAATCGTTGCAGCGGGAGTAAACTTCTGGCCGTCGATTGAGAACGCAAACTCGACCCGTCGCGGCATCCAGATCCAGGAACTCACATCCTGCAAAAATCCCGCGCCGACTTTACTGATTTCCTGAACCTTGCCCAGATCGATGATCGCGACAAAGTCCTGACCCTGATAACCCTGCCACGAGCCCGTACTGAAGTTGGCGTTGCCTCTGACGCCGTCAATCACAGCCAGATCGCCGCCGGCAGCATACTGCGAACTGTAACGTGAAAGAATATTGATGCTCCAATTCTGTGGAATGCGATTAAAGACAGCGGTGGTGGTTAAGCTTCTCGTGCCGTTGCTGCTGACCGCTATTGCTTTCACGGTAGTCGTATCGCGGATAACCAACGGCTTTTCGAAGATTGGCGAAAGGGCGGTAGGTTCGGAACCGTCCGTCGTGTAATAAACACGCTGGGCGTTGTGGCGCGCGCGCATTCCAATCTCCATCTGGTCTTTGAATGTGTTTACCGGCCCCTCAATCAAGGGCACGGGCACAATCTTGTCCCCGATTATGTTGGATACCGGAATATCGTCGCTCCTGGAGCCCCAATGTGTACTCGGCTGCGGGCCCATTTGAAAAACCAGCTCGCCCCCGTTGATAAGATCCTCGTGCCGCAGATATGAATGAGAATACGGCTGGCCATTGAGGGTCGCGCTCTGGATGAAAATATTTTGCGCGGAAACATCGCGAGCTTTGATCACAAAAGATTTTCCGCTTTCGAGATTGAAGCGCAACTCCGGGAATAATGGCGTACCAATCGCGTAAATCGGCGCTCCCGGAGTAACCGGATAGAAACCCGCCGCACTCAAGACATACCAGGCCGACATCTGTCCACAGTCTTCATTGCCAATCAGACCGTCAGGTTCAGCCGAATAGAAGCGGTCCATGATCTGTCGCACGCGCCATTGCGCTTTCCATGGCTGGTTAACGTAATTATAGAGATAGGCCATGTGGTGGCTCGGTTCGTTCCCGTGAGCGTACTGGCCGATTAGCCCCGTGATATCGGCTTGTTCGCGGCCGGTAGTCTTACTTTCCGTGGTAAACAACTCGTCCAGCTTCCGAGCAAACTTTTCTTTCCCGCCCAGCAAGTCGATCAATCCCGACACATCCTGCGGAACGAAGAAGCTGTATTGCCACGAGTTGGCTTCGGTAAAGTTGAAATCGACTTCTCGGGGATCGAATGGACTGAGCCAGCCGCCATTTTTCCGCGGCCGCGCAAAGCCTGCTCTCTCGTCAAACACGTTGCGGTAAAACTGTGCCCGCCTGGTGAAGCGTTGGTAATCCGCTTCCTGACCCAACAGGCGCGCCATCTCAGCAATGCACCAATCGTCGTAAGCATATTCAAGCGTTTTCGAGACGGATTCGCGATCGTCTTCCATGCTGATGTAGCCATGGTCAAGGTAAGCGCCGAGCCCAAAGTGTCTCAGCTGAGCGCTGTGCTTCATAGCGGCAAAAGCTTTTTCGCGATCAAATCCTGGGATGCCCTTGAGTGCGGCATCGGCGATCACGGGAACGGCGTGATAGCCAATCATCGTGTCAGTCTCATTGCCGGCGAGTTCCCAAACCGGCAGCCGCCCGCCATATTCATACTGGGCCAGGAATGTGTTCACGAAATCAGCCGTACGCTTCTGCTCGATAATGGTGTACAGCGGATGTGTGGCGCGGAACGTGTCCCATAAGGAGAACACTGAATAGTTTGTGAAGCCGCTCGCCGTATGCGTTCGCAGGTCGCGGCCACGAAACTCGCCGTCTACATCCATGAACAGGTTCGGCGCAATCATCGTGTGATAAAGGGCCGTATAGAAAGTCTTGAGTTGATCATCGCTGCCGCCTCTCGCCTGGATGCGGTTTAGCTCGCGGTACCAGGCGCCTTCGGCGCGATTCATAACGCTATCGAAATTCCAGCCCGGCAGCTCTTCAGCAAGATTGCGACGAGCGCCTTCAATGCTAACGGCGGATAGCGCGACTTTTACTTCAATAGGTCCGCGACTTAGAGGGAAACCGAAAATTGCTTTAATGCTCTTTCCGCGCGCTTCTTTTAGACGCCCATCCAGCTTGCCCAGCTTGCCGTCTAACGCGATAGCAAACCCGAAGGGCTGCGAAAACTCAGCCACGAAATAAACAATCTGATCTTTGGCCCAGCCGCTCGAGCGCCGGTAGCCCTCAATGTGGGTGGCATCGATGATGTGCAGGTATGAATCGCGTACAGTATCGCGGTGCACTAAATCCAGGATGATGTTGGGACGACTGCCCTGCGGATACGTGTAGCGATGAAAGCCTACGCGATTGGTAACCGTGAGTTGAGCCTTGATGTTGCCATCGTCAAGCAGCACCGAATAATAGCCTGGCGACGCGCTTTCATTCCGATGACTAAACGGCGAGGCGTAGCCCTTCTCGGTCTTGCCATCTATGAGCGCATCGAGATAAGGCTCGCCGGCCATTGGCATCAGCAGGACATCGCCATAGTCAGGTATTCCGGTGCCACTCAGATGTGTGTGACTGAATCCGTAGATGACATTGTCGGAATAGTGGTAGCCGGAACATCCATCCCAGCCACTCAAGCGCGTGTCAGGGCTTAGTTGAACCATGCCAAAGGGCAAGGTGGCGCCCGGAAATGTATGGCCGTGTCCGCCAGTGCCGATGAAAGGATCGACATACTGAATCACATCGCGCTGAGCAGAAACCACCGCCGGAAGAAGTATCAAGCAAAGCAATAGGCTGCTAATCGGTCGCATGATCTCAAAGCGTCTTTGGTCCGGATTGTAGGAAGTTGCTCAATTCACTCAGAGACGGCAGCGCGCTGCGACCACCGAGTGAGCGGCATTTGAGCGCAGCTACCGCGTTAGCAAGCCGCAAGCTTGTTTCAACATCTTCGCCGGTCAACAAACCAAAGAGAAAACCGCCATGAAATGCGTCGCCGGCGCCGGTAGTGTCGCGACACCCGTTCGGCACCTCGCAGGCCGGCGCCTCGATGAACTGCCCCTCGCAAAGAGCAACAGCGCCGCGCGCGCCTTTTGTCAGGCCAACAATTGCACCGCCATAACGCGCCTTTAGTTCAACCAGCGACGCGCGTTCATCGGCGATGCCGGTTAGCCGATGGGGAAATTCTGGGGACGTAATCAGGATGTCGATCAGCGGCAGTAGTTGCAGGAGTCCATCATAGATGCTGTCGACGTCGGCAGAAACAATTGTGCCTGCCGCACGCGCTGCCTGGGCCATGCGCACGCATGCGAGCGGATCATGAGCGTCGAGATGCAGCACCCGCCCACGCGCTACCAACGTTACCGGCGCTTCCTCGGCTTGATAAGAGACGCGGTCATCGCGGTCCCAGATGATGGTGCGCTCACCATTGCTGGCATCGACGATGATGAAAGCGACCTGGTTGCGCGCCCCTTCGATCACCTCGGCAAATTCGACATCAACGCCTTCTGCCTGCAGGGAGTGAAGGCCGAATTGACCTTCCGCGTCTGAACCGAAACGTCCGGCGTATGCAGTCTTCAGCCCCAGCCGCTGCAGCGCAACCATCGCAGTCGCAGTTTGTCCGCCCGCTGTTTGTTTGTGGTCCAGCAAGTGAACTTTAGTATCGAATTCAGGATATTGAGGGACAACGATCAAATGATCGACCGCGTTAAGACCAAAGCCCACCGCAGCGAATGAGCAATTAGCAGGAAGAGTAAATGGAAAGTTCATGCTTATTACTGGGACCGCGGGCGTCTCGCCCGCCTGCTCACGCAGAGCTCAGGGCTAATAGGATCCCTCTGGCGCATCACGGTTTTCGCGCTTTGCGCTCATTGCGGGCGAGACGCCCGCGCTTCCAGTAAAGCGAAGCCATTAACCTTCAAGCTATAGGTTCACGTAGTTTTCACTGGATTGGTACGTTAGAATGTCACTGTAAATATGATTCAGAGTAGTATCAAGCAGTGACATTAGCTGAAAAACTCAAGGAAATACCAGTCTCCGCCGGCGTCTATCTTTATAAAGACAGCGCCGGCAAAATCATCTATATCGGCAAAGCCAAGCGCTTACGCAGCCGGGTGCGCTCCTATTTCCAGGCGCGCCCGTTCGACCGCAAGACCGACGCGCTGGTCAAACAAATCTCCGACGTCGAGTTCATTGTCACTGACAACGAAGTCGAGGCCCTGATACTTGAAGCCACGCTCACCAAAAAGCATAAGCCGCGTTACAACGTCAATCTAAAAGACGACAAGTCGTATCCGCACCTCAAGCTGACCATCAACGAACCGTTTCCCAAAGCAGTAATCACGCGTCGCATTCAGAAAGACGGCGCGCTTTATTTCGGGCCGTTTCTGCCCGCCAGCATGGCGCGCAAGACCATTGACGTCATTAACCGAACTTTTCAACTGCGCACCTGCGATATTGAAATCGACGGGAAAGCGCCGCGCCCTTGTCTTGAATATCACATTAAGCGCTGCCTTGGTCCATGCGTGAAAGGCTTATGCAACGCGGAACAATATCAGGAAGCGGTGCGCGATGTTCGCCTGTTGCTCGAAGGGCGAAACACTGAACTGGCGGACACGTTGGAAGAACGCATGGACCAGGCCAGCGAAGAAATGCGCTACGAGATGGCCGCGAAGTATCGCGACTTGCGTAAGACTGTCGTCAAGCTTTCCGAACAGCAGAAGATGGCAACCACGAGCGATCGCGATGTGGACATCTTTGCTTATTATCGCGAAGACCAGCGACTGGCGCTGCAACTTTTCACCATGCGCGAGGGAAATATCATCGGCCGCCGCGAATTCTTCTGGGAAGACTTGCCTGAAGATGACTTTGATCCGGCATCGTTTCTCGGCGAGGTCCTGGCCCAGTATTACGCCACTGATTACGTGCCGAAAGAAATTCACGTCCCGGTGGATTTCAAGGATCGCGAACTGCTCGAACAGGCGCTGACAAAACGAAAAGGGCGCCGGGTGAAAATTCACTACACCCAACGCGGCGAGAAGCGCGACTTAATCGACCTCGGGGAAAAAAACGCCAAGCTCGCTTTCGAACAGCGTTTCCGCATTTTGAAACCGGACATGAAGTTAGTGCTCGAAGAGTTGCAGGAAACGCTCGAGTTGCCAAGGTTTCCGGCGCGCATTGAGTCGTTTGATATTTCGCACATTCAGGGCGCGGAAAACGTTGCCGGCATGGTTGTTTGCGACAACGGCAAGATGAACCGCGCCGAGTATCGCAAGTTTCGTATTCGCGACGTGGAAGGCGCCAACGATTTTGCCTCGATGCACGAAGCGGTGCTGAGACGTTACCGGCGCGTGCTGGCTGAAGGAAAACCGTTGCCGGATCTAGTCATGATCGATGGCGGCAAGGGACAGGTGGCAGCGGCCGGCGAAGCAATGCGGGAACTCGACCTGGAAGCAATCGCAATGGTAGGCGTGGTCAAGCCACCGCTAAAACACAACCAGGTCTCTTACCTGTTGGTGAAAGGTCGCGAGCACGAACCTATTTTTCTCGATCCCCATTCGCTCATTTTGCGCTTGCTGCAAATGATACGCGACGAAACGCATCGTTACGCTTTGAGTTACCACCGCAAACGACGCGAGCTGCGCGACTTCACCTCTGAGCTATCGGAGATTCCAGGCGTTGGCGAGAAGCGTAAGGGCCGCTTGTTGAGACACTTTGGTTCTATCCAACGAATAGCCGCTGCCTCCGCCATGGAATTGTCGCCCTTTGTAGGGAAAAAGACGGCGCAGGAAATCGAAGATCACTTTGCGCGTCAACGCAGTTTGGCTGAGAGCTCCGCGACGGGGACTACTGAGGCGCAGTTATGATGATCCGAAGGATAGCCTGAAGTTCTTTAACAAACCTTGACGCATTCCCCAAGCGGGAAGAGAATGGCGATCGTTTAGTTTAGCGACTCTTGCGCTTCTCTTTCTTTTCCAAAAGGAGGAACTCCCCATGGCAAGCAAGGCCAGCATCGGTGGGCATCCCGTTCATCCGATTCTCATTCCATTTCCCATTGCGCTCTGGTCCACGTCGTTCGCCACCGACGTAATTTACTATTTCTGCCGCAACAACAGCCTGCCATTAATTTCTAAATACATGTTGGCAGCCGGTTGCCTGGGAGCCCTGGCCGCCGCGGTGCCGGGAATTATTGATTGGCTAAGTATCAAAGACAGCGGCGTCAAGCGAATTGCGAATTGGCACGCGCGGTTAAACGTCATCGCGCTGATCGTGTTTGCGATCAGCCTCTACTTTCGCATGCGTATAGGCGCGCACTGGGTCAACTACCACATACGCATTCCCGTTTTGCTTTCGTTTTTGGGAGTGATCTTGATTTCGATTTCCGGCTGGCTCGGTGGCGAACTTGCCTACAAGCATGGGGTGGGAGTTGCGCCGCAGCACGACACGCCTGAGGAAGAAGCCGCGAAAGTTAGGTTTGAGTAACACTCTTTGAACTGCGGCGGCTTGACGCCGCTTTTGTTTATTTGGAGTGCGGCGGCTCGACGCCGCTTTTACGATGCGATAGCCTCTCGTGTTTTCTTGAACTAGGTCGCAAGGCTAACCTGGGAAAGCGGCGTCGAGCCGCCGCAATCCAAAAGCTCTATGTCTGCGGCGTAGTTCCCTTCTCGCCGTTGAAGTCATAAGTGATGTGCAGCCGCAGCAGGCCGTCCTGCACCTCCGAGCGCACATCCTTCACATGGGCCTTCACCGTTCCGTTGCTTCCCGTTACCGGAATCATTAGTTGCAACTGCGACGGATGTAGTAACACGAGTGGATTAATTTTCTGGTCGATTGCGGTGCGCACAAACACCGTGACGAAGCTATTTGCGAATGGAGCAACTCCTTCCAGGTTCACTCCTTCAACGTTCACGCGTCCATAAAGCGTCTGGGCCGCCTGGTCAAAACTGAGTTGAATTGACGTCTGCGCCCAGCCCTTGAATTGCATGCAGTTTCCCATCAACGCATAGCTACCACTGAAGACCATGGGCGCCGCTATATTCCCGTTTGCAAACTGCACTTGCGTTTTGACTCCTTCACCTTCCGCCGCAATGGTCACGCTGTTAGCACAGCCGCTCTGAAACGCAGCGTTCTCAATCTTCGAAAACGGTGAAGGCGAAGTTGTCTGCGACAGGTTGAACGATGGTGGGCCAAGGTCACGGAACATCGACGCCAGCATCCCATCGAGCAAACCGCTGTTCAGCGATACCACCACAGTGCTGGGCGGATCGCCGCCTGCTGCTGGTGGCTGGACCTTCGCGCCGGGAATTGCTTTTGCGCGCGGAGTGCCGAGAAAAAATATGGTGGCCGCGCCGCCGACCACCAAACCAAGAAGAAGAATCAATACGTATCTCATTGTTTGTCCTAGTAGTTTGATTTCACTGAGGGCGAAGCTGAAGGTGACGCCATCATCGTTGGCGACGCAGAATTTGCTGCGCCCGGTGGCGCCATGTTGCTGAGCAGCGCTTTTATCACCGCTGCCACGGTGTTGGTGAATGCGTCGATTTGCGAGCGCACCTGCTCAGGTGAAACTTTGTTCAAGCCCGCCGGAACCTGAAACAGCGTCGGGTCAACTGTCGTGCTGATGTCGCGCATCTCGGCGACGATCTTTGCGCCTTTCACTCCCTGCACATTGCCGCTCGCCTCTGAATACAATTCCGAACGCAAAGGCAGTCCTGTTTCTTTGTCAACGTATACAAAAGCTTCGGTGTTTACCTGACCAGCTGACGTCGAAGTGTTGGTCGTGTTGGCATACCGATATTTGTCCGCGGTGCGGCCGTTGATAGTTTCGTCGCCGACTTTCTCCACGCCTTTCAACTTCTCCAAATAAGCAACGAGCTGGCCGGGCGTCATCAGTTTCTGTAATTGGAAGCCGGTGGCCTCGGGCGTGAGCTCAGCGTACTGTTTGCGGCTCGGCGCGATCACAATGTGCTTGTCACCCTGTTCGAGATAGATCAAATCCGAACCATCCGGAAGTTTAAATGACACGCGTCGATCGGCGCCGTTGCGGGCCACGTGTGCGGACAACGTCGGAATGCCGACGGTCTTTTCTCCACCTTCCGTTTCGGCGCTCAAGACCAGCGTGGCTTGATACTGTTCCGGCTCACGCGCCGCAATAACCGCCATCGTGCCGGGCGATAGATTCGCGTTCGTATTCGTCGGCGACGTGTTGGCGTTAACGGTTAGATTTGTATTTGCATTCGTGTCGGCGCGTTGACAGCCGCTGCCAACCAGGATCAAAAGGCTCACCACTAAAAGACACAACAATGTAGATATTTTCCAGTTCGCGGTTTTCATAGATTTCTCCGAAGCTTCGAGCGCCTGCCCGGTTAACTTAAAGGGGGGTATTAGAGGGAAACCGTAGGATAGCACGCGTGGCTAGAATTTGTAATGAAATCTGTTTTAGCTAGTACGAAAGGTGAGGGTTGCGTTACTGCCACTTTCGCGCTGCGCGTTCATTGCGGGTGAGACGCCCGCGGTCCCAGTTAAAACATTGACTTAAAGGCCTTTTTGCAATAGAAGCTGTCTGCTCTTCAACTTCCCTTCGACGTGTGAGTGTGCCCATGAAACAGATTCCAACCCTTCTTCTGCTTGGCTTCGCCCTGTCGTTATGTAACCTCGGTACGAAATTAAAAACTGCAAGTAACTCCGGTGGCTCCGGCACTGAAAAATCTTCTTCTAGTTCAAGTGAAGCTGAGAAAGGAACGCCCACCGCAGCGCAAACTCAAGCTCTGGCCGGTGGGCAGGAAGTTAAGTGGGAGCGGCAGGGGATGTCATGGACAGCCCCGCCAAACTGGAAACAGGACAGCAGCGAATTCCAGGAGCTTGTTTGGAGTTCTCCGGGCGGTGACGAAGCGGCGCACTTGATCGTCAGCATCTCGCCGATGGATGATAGTTTTCCTACCGACTCAGCCATCCAGGCGTCTTACGACCAGGCGCAAACGCGCATGAAGCATTTTGAGGTTGATGAGGTGAAGTGGGTGGAGATTGACGGTTTGAAAGGCGTGCAGTTTCGCGAATCAAATCCGGAAAAGCCCGATGGTTTTCGCAGATTACAGTGGCTAGCCTACCGAAAATATGCAGGGCAAGTGCAGGGAATAAATATCATGCTATCGAGTAACGGCCGTGGCTTTCCCAAGCATCAGGACGAAATGTACGGCGTGCTTTATTCAACTAAGGTGGCGCACTGAACGGTTAGGGTGTTGAGGTTTGGGTGTAGGGTGTAGCAGTCGATGCCTACACCCCACACCCCACACCCTAGTTCTTCTTAATGTAGTTGCGGTGCACCCAGGCGCCCTTCTCCGACTCATCCCGAGTTTCAAATAGGACGTTTTTGCCATCTTCACGCGTGACGAGCTTTACGCGTTTAGTTATCTCCTTTTCAGATGCGCGTGCCTGCTCGGCCTCACGAAGGAATGTTTTAACTGCGTCCTTAGATGCAGGTTCGAATTTGTGTTGCTGCAACTCGGCAATGGCTTCGACCGCATTCGCTTTCAGTAGCTTGGGCCAAAGCTTTTTGAAGAGCGCGTTTGATGAATAAACATCCGCGCTGTTCACCTTGCCGTTAATGGCAAACACATAACCGGTGACATCGCTCGGACTCGCGATGTTTGCAAGCGACTTAACATAGCTTTCGGCAGTTTCCCGCAGCTTTGTGTTTTCGAGCGCCAGTTGGAGACTCGACTCTGACTCGGTTGAATTCACGCGCGTGCCGACACTGTGGCTGAGTTTGTCCTGCGCAAGCCTGACATTTTCCCAAACGGCCCCTTGCGAATTTGAACTTTTTGCTGCCAGCTTAATCTCGCGAGTAGCAACTGCGTCTGAGGAACTGTTAAAAACGCCGGCGCGTTCAGTGCCGCGGCCGCTCCATCTTCCATGCTCTACACAGAAAGCCGATATCGGCATTTTTCCCGACTTTGGCGGCACAATTAGATCAACTCCGATCATGCGATCCTGTTGCCCACCCTTAACGATATCTCCGGCTTGAACGTAAACGTCTTCACTTGAAAGATTCTGAATCGCCAGCTCGTTGACGCTCTTTGTTTCGTAAACAACCACTTTCTTTTGTTCCAGTGCTTCCTGCAACGTCAGAAAAGTTTTTGTGCGAGTGGTGATCTTGCTATGGATAAGAAAGATCGCGAGATTCTTGTGCGTATAGGGACCGGACAATCGGTAACTACCAGCTTGCGTGATCTGCGCTGAGTTGACTTCGCCCTGCACCCTTCCTTTGCCGCCTGCTGATCTGTTGCTAACCTGCGCATTGATGAGCATCGACATGGGGACCGCCAGAGCAAAAAGACCAAGCGCGAAAACGAGCGCAAATGCGCGGAACCTTGAGTGCGACCTCGCGTGCGACCTTGAGTCCGACCTCACTTGGGACCTCGCATGCGACCTTGAGAGAAAACTATTTGTTGAGACAAAACCATTTGTTTTCATCGTTGCCTCCTTCAGACAAGGAATTGATTTTTGTTGTCGGGGAGACAACCTTGGGATCCATTTGAACTCGGAAAGGCGTCCCCTAGACCTTGCTTAGTGCGGCGCCGCCCGCCCATAAACGACAGGAAGATCCGAAGGGAGTGCTCAAGACACCCCTTGAAGCTTCGGGAGACGGTAGATTTAGAACCTATCCTGGTTGGTAGAACGAGGATGGGGAAACTTCTTGCGCGTGAGATGAGTCTGGATTTAACTCTGTACGAAGTTTGCGATCCGCTACATTTTCTGAAAACACCCGGGTGAAAAATTCACTCTAGGAAAGGTTTCAGAGCAGTAGTACAATCCCGCCGTCCCGAAATGCTCCGCAGCGTGGCTCTTAAGGAAGGTTAGAGAGGCCAAAGCCCGGGGTTTTCTTTCCTGCGTGCCGTCCCAGAACAACGACACAGTTTATCCCAAGCTGCTTCATAGATTAGTAAAAGTCCCAGTTCAGACACAGCGATTGGCTTTTCTGCCATGCTGGAGCAGGACAATTAGAAGCTTGCGAATTCGATCCTGCCTTGCGAATTGATGCCGGAAGAATCCGTCAACAATCTTCTTGAGCGGCTCAGCTCAAGCAACCCAGAAGAGGGCTGGAGTCTGTTTCTTCAAGAATACTCGAGCCTGATCCTGCAGGTTGCACGACATCTCGAGCACGATGCTGACCTTGTCGGCGACTGTTTTCAGTTTGTCTGCGAGCGGTTAAGCGACAGTAGCTTCCAAAAATTGCGGAAATTTCGGCCGGAAGGGCCGGCAAGTTTTTCAACCTGGCTGCGCGCTGTAGTCAGAAATTTATGTTTGGACTGGCGCCGCAAACAGTTTGGCCGAGCTCGAGTGTTCAAGTCGATCGCGCGCCTTTCAACCTTTGACCAGGAAGTATTTCGCCATGTGTATGAACGTGGAATCTCTTTTGATGATACGTTTCAATCGCTGCGATCGAAATTTCCGGATCTAACCTTGGCACGGCTGGCTGAAAGCAGGCACCGCATCGAGAAAGAGTTGACAACAAAGCAGCGTTGGCTCCTTGGCGCCGCCTTAGCCCAGCGATTTCGTGAGACTACAGTGAACTCGGAAGTGATCGAGTCCGCTACAGCCAACATTCTTGACCCGCGACCAAGTCCCGAGACAGAGGCCGTGTCACGGGAAAGAACGGCGGCGCTCAGGCGCGCGCTGGTTCGCCTGCCTCAACGCGAACGCTTGCTAATGCGCCTGCGCTTTGAACAGGAGTTGACGCTTGATCAAATTGCAAAAGTACTCGGTCTTGGCAATCCACAACGCGTTGAAAGGCAAATCAAAACTATTCTGGCCACACTGCGACAAGAGTTGGAATAGCCGCAATCGACCTGCGGAAAAATCGCGTACGTGTCCGTGAAATACGGACAGAGAGCTTACACCAAGAGGTATGGAAGAAACGGAGATCACGAAACTGCTTCAGGACTATAAAGGCCCATCGGGACAGCGAGGCTGGCGCTGTCCGGATGAAATACAATTCGCTGCATTCGTCGATCAGCGGCTCAGCGACGCGGCCAGGGAATCCCTGGAAGCTCATGTCGCCGAGTGTGATTTCTGTCTTGGTCAGATTTCATTCCTCGTAAAGTCGGCCGATTGGGCAAGCGCCGGCGAGGTTCCCGCTCACCTGCTGTCAAGAGCACGAAAGCTAGTTTCCCAGGAACATTCTTCCAGTGTTTGGGGATGGCGCTGGACGGTCGCGACTGCTGCGGCTGCGTGTTTAGTTTTTGCCGTTCTTCTCGGGATTGTCTTGCAATTGAGGCAATCGAGGAAGTCTGCGGATGAAACCCTGCTGGCCAAAAACCAACCGCCCCAACCGGCCGTTTCCCAGTTCCCTTCACCGGCGGCGGCCGAAACTCCTTCAGCACTAAATAATACACCTGGTACTGTGCGCCCAGAATCCGCGCGCCCGGCACACATCGCGTCGCCCGGTGTACGTCGTCCACTGGAACTTGGAGCGCGCTCGCCAAGCGTGCTTTTCCCCACTGAAGGGGCCATGGTGTCGTCCGGAGCCTTGGTTTTTCGCTGGGTGCCAATCAACGATGTTCAGTTCTATCGAATATCAGTGATGACAGATGCCGGGGAGTTGGTTTTCGCGAGCCAGTCTGAACAGGCGCAAATCAAACTGCCTGCCGATGTAAAGTTGAAAGCAGGCAACAAATACTTTGTGCAGGTGACGGCTAACATGCCGCAAGGAAACACAATTAAATCCTCGGTTGTAGGTTTTCGGGTTTCACATTAAATCGTCCAAAGAAATGCGCTGTCCCCCCAAGCTAATCTTCTGCCTGGCGCTTTCGCTGCTACCTCTCGCGGTGCACGCCCAGACTGCGAACGTTTCGCCACGCGGGATTGGAGACACTCCTGCAAAAGTTCAAAAAGCTGCGGATGTATTGAGCCAAGCTCGCAAGCTCTATTCTGAAGAAGGACCTAAAGTCGCCTTCCCTGAGTTTGAGAAGGCCTTGGCGCTATTTCGCAATGAAGGCGATCGGTTAGGAGAGGCCGTCACCCTTGGCTTAATCGGAAACTGCCACAAGAAGTTTGGTGATTTTCCGAAGGCGCTCGATTTTCTGCAACGAGCGTTGGCCATGAAACGCGAACTTGGCGACCGGTCGGAACAAGGCAAGACCCTCAGCCATCTCGGCTTACTCTACTGGGAGATGGGTCAGTACGCGCCGGCCATCGAACACTTCAATAAAGCTATCGCTCTCGGAGCTCAACTTAAAGACCGCATTCTCGAAGCTTCGTCTCGCAACAACCTGGGACTTGTTTATGACGAATTGGGCGAATACCGGAAGTCGCTCGAGGAATACAATCGTGCCCTTGAACTCTATCGCGGCACAAGTTTCGAACGAGGTATTAGCGACACCATTGGAAACATTGGCGGCAAACACCTGCTGTTGGGTGAATACGGCGAGGCGTTGCGCTATTACCAGCAAGCCCTGGAAATGGATGAGCGCGCAAATCTCAAGCCGGGAATGAGTTTGGACCTTCAGAACATTGCCTTGTGTTATGTAGGAATGGGTCGCTTGCCGGAGGCACTAGAGACATTTGACCGCTCGATCAAGTTAGCGAATGAGGCCGGTTTGAAGAAAGAAGCGGCCGATTCGCAAAAAGGGAAAGGTAGCGCGCTGGTCCAGCTCGGCAAATACACCGAGGCGTTGAATCAATACCGGGTGACGCTGCAAATCTACGAAGCGGCCGGTCTGAAGCAACAACTGATCGAAGGTCTTGGTGACTTGGGAAACCTCGAATTGCGACTGGGCGACGCGGGTTCGGCAGAGAAAGAATTTCGCCGCGCGCTCGACCTTTCGCGGAGCATTAACCATCCTCGCGGCGTAATAACCAATTTGATCGCCCTGGGCGATCTGGAGTGGCGGCGCAAGAGATACACGGAAGCGGGCGCGCTCTATCGCGACGCACTTGCCCGAGCAAACGCAGCCGGCGATCAGGGCTCCGCAGCTGCGGCCAGCATTCAACTGGCCTTGGCTGAACGAAGCCTTGGACATTTCGAAAACGCGGCCACGGAAGCACAGAAGGCAGCGGAGATAGGACGCACGACGCAGGCGCGACCAATAGAAGGCGAAGCCCTCTA
>JBDUCC010000045.1:0-15627 GCA_040003675.1 bacterium
GCTGGACTCGCGGCGCGACTGGCGCTGCCCGCACAACTGTCCGGGCCAAACGAGCGAGGCAACGCGTGCGCAGTGGCGCCGCTACAGGCGAGTTCAAGAAAATAGACATCAGCGAAACGCCGGAGGGCAGAACTCAGAAGTCAGAATACAGGAGTCAGTAGTCAAATATTTTCAGGTATTCAGATTCTCTGGTGGTTTCCGCGCGCGTTCGTACTAACTTCTGATTCTGCACTTCTGCTCGTGTATTCTAAATTCTGACTGCTGAATTCTGGCTTCTGACTTCTGTATTCTGACTCCTGAATTCTGTATTCCGACTTTCATGCTCCAACTCCGCGGACAAACGCTAACTCTCGAGCAAATCGCAGCGGTCGCTAATGGCGACGAGCAAGTCTCGCTCGCCGACGACGCGCGCAGCCGCATGGAACGATCGCGCCGCGTAGTGGAGAAAATCGTTTCCGAAAATCGCACTGTTTATGGAGTTAATACGGGCTTCGGCAAACTTTCTGATGTGCGCATCGAGCCCGGGCAGCTGCGTGCGTTGCAACTGAACTTAGTTCGCAGTCATTCCTGTGGCTTAGGCAATCCGCTGTCGATCCCTGAGGCTCGCGCCATGCTGCTGTTGCGTGCAAACGTGTTGGCCTGCGGCTTAAGCGGCGCTCGACCGGTTGCTGCGGATACGCTGATCGCTATGCTCGAAGGCGGAGTCACGCCTGTTATTCCGGAAAAAGGATCGGTCGGCGCCAGCGGCGACCTGGCGCCGTTGGCCCACCTGGCTCTGGGTGCGATCGGCGAAGGCGAAGCGTTTTACAAAGACGAACGCATGTCGAGTGCTGACGCTTTGCAACAGGCCGGAATCGAACCGCTGCAACTTGAAGTGAAGGAAGGCCTGGCACTGTTGAATGGTACACAGGCTATGGGCGCAGTGGGTGGTCTAGCATTGCAGCGCGCTGATCGACTGGCACGCCTGTCGGATGTCGCAGGCGCAATGTCGCTTGAAGCTTTAAAAGGCACCCCGGTCGCATTTGATGAACGCATTCACGCGGCGCGCCCGCATGCTGGGCAAAACGAAGTTGCAAAGCATCTGCGGCAGCTGCTGGAAGGCAGCGAGATCCGCGCCTCGCATCTGCAAAATGATCCGCGCGTCCAGGATGCCTACAGTTTGCGTTGCATGCCGCAGGTTCACGGTGCCGTTCGCGACGCGCTGCGATACGCGCGCGCGGCAGTGGAAACGGAAACAGGAAGCGCGACCGATAACCCGCTGGTTTTTGCCGACACCGAAGAAGTTTTGTCCGGGGGAAACTTCCACGGCGCACCGCTGGGTCTGGCGTTCGACTTTGCGGCCATCGCATTAACGGACTTAATCAGCATCACTGAGCGGCGCATCGATCGACTGGTAAATCCTGACGCCAACGAAGATTTGCCGGCGTTCTTAACCAGGCATGCAGGAATAGCTTCCGGTTTTATGATGCTGCAGGTGACGGCGGTGGCGCTTTTGAGCGAGGCGAAAATTCTGGCACACCCTGCGAGCGCGGATAATGTGCCGACTGACGGTGGCAAGGAAGATCACGTGTCAATGGGCATGACGGCGGCAACGAAGTTGCGTTCCATAGTGAATCTTGCGGAGCAGGTGATCGCAATTGAATTGATTACCGGCGCGGAAGGTTTGGAACATCGCAAACCACTCGCGCCCGGAAACGGTGTACAGGCCGCCGCTGACGTAGTGCGGTCGCATGTGCAACCCCTAACGACAGATCGCTCGATGTCGGCTGACATTGGACGCGTTGTTGAGGCAGTTGAGTCCGGCGAGTTTGATTCATTGTAATCAAGTGATGAGATCACATTTGAATAGTGTAAGACGGTAACAGGAAAGGAGACTGAATGGCAGACGGGTTTGATGATCGAAGAAAGGGTTTGGAAGAAGAATATTTTCATCGCCAGAACCAGGAATTAGTTGAAAAACTGCGAGCGCAGATGAAAGCGTCCGAAGAAGCGAAAGCCACAGCCACATCGGCAATGCAATGCCCAAGGTGCGATGGCACGTTGGCGGAAACGAAGGTGGACGACGTCTCGTTAGATAGGTGTGACAAGTGCGGTGGCGTCTGGCTTGACTCAGGCGAGCTTGAGCAACTGACAAAGCGCGAGAGTGGCTCATTCTTTAGCCGGCTCTGGGGGAACTCGTAAGCGTTACGCTAACTACTATGTCTCAGCGAACAGTGCGCGCGCCGCGCGGCAACAAACTCAACTGCAAGAGCTGGCATCAGGAAGCGGCGTTGCGCTGCCTGATGAACAATCTCGATCCCGAAGTCGCCGAGAACCCGGAAGAGTTGATCGTCTATGGCGGCGCCGGGAAAGCAGCGCGCAACTGGGCTTCGTTTGAAGCGATCGTGCGCGAATTGCAGCAACTGGAAAACGACGAGACGCTTTTGATCCAGTCAGGCAAACCTGTCGGTGTTTTTCGCACGCATGAATACGCGCCGCGAGTTTTGATTGCCAATTCCAACCTCGTCGGCGCCTGGGCCAACTGGGAACATTTCCACGAACTCGAACGCAAGGGCCTGATGATGTATGGCCAGATGACTGCGGGCAGTTGGATATACATTGGCACCCAGGGCATTGTTCAGGGAACGTTCGAAACGTTTGCGGCGATGGCGGACAAACATTTCGGCGGCGATCTTAGCGGCAAGCTCGTCTTGTCCGGCGGCATGGGCGGCATGGGTGGCGCGCAACCGTTGGCGGCGACGCTGAACGGCGCGGTATTCCTGGGAGTGGAAGTCGATCCTGCGCGCATCGAACGGCGCGTGCTTAACGGTTACTGCGATCGCCTGGCACTGACACTGGATGAAGCAGTCGAGATTATCGAAGACGCCCGCGAACGGAAGCGTGCAGTTTCAATTGGCCTGGTCGGCAACTGCGCGGAAGTTCTTCCCGAGATCGTGCGACGCGGCATCAAAGTTGACGCGGTAACTGATCAGACGAGCGCGCACGATCCCTTGAATGGTTATGTGCCTGCCGGCTTGACGCTGGAAGCTGCGGCAGAATTGCGCCAAAGCGATCCGCGCTCCTACATCAATCGTTCGATGCTCTCCATGGCAGATCACGTCGAAGCGATGCTGGCGTTGAAGCGCGCGGGCGCGATCACATTCGATTACGGCAACAACATTCGCAAGATGGCTTTCGACGCGGGCTGCAAAGATGCGTTTGAGATTCCCGGCTTCGTGCCTGAATACATTCGACCACTGTTTTGCGAAGGTAAAGGGCCGTTCCGCTGGGTAGCATTGTCCGGCGACGCTTCTGACATACAGAAGACGGACGACTTGGCGCTTGAACTTTTTCCTGAAGACCGCACTTTGAATCGCTGGCTGCGACTGGCGCGCGATCGGGTTCACTTTCAAGGACTGCCGGCGCGCATTTGCTGGCTCGGCTATGGCGAACGCGCTGAGATGGGCGAAGCAATAAACGAACTCGTCAAACGCGGCGACTTAAAAGCGCCCATCGCCATTGGCCGCGATCATCTAGATACGGGTTCGGTCGCTTCTCCGTTTCGTGAAACGGAAGCAATGAAAGACGGCTCAGATGCCGTCGCCGATTGGCCCATACTCAATGCGCTGTTGAATACCGCCAGCGGCGCAAGCTGGGTTTCGTTTCACCATGGCGGCGGTGTCGGCATTGGCTATTCGCTCCATGCCGGCCAGGTTTCCGTCGCCGACGGCACCGACGAAGCGGCGAAACGTCTCAACCGCGTGCTGACGAACGATCCGGGTCTTGGAGTTGCGCGCCACGTCGATGCGGGTTATGAAGAAGCGGAACGGACCGCCGTCCAGAAGGAAATCGCAATTCCGATGATGAAGAGTAGTCATTAACACCGTTTCCTAAGCTCATCGGTTGAGTCTTATTTGAAAAATATTCTGTGAAATCTACACAGAGAGTCAACGCTGAAAGAACTGTCATGACTACACCAATAGTCTCTAAGCACCAACGCGTTTCAAAGAAAGCAAGTCTCTTTACTGAATCCGTCATTCGGGAAATGACGCGCGAGGCGTTGAAGCATGGCGCAGTAAATCTTTCGCAGGGCTTTCCGGATTTCGCTGCGCCGGAAGACATCAAGCGCGTTGCCATGCAGGCCATCGCCGACGACATTAATCAGTATGCAATCACCTGGGGCGCGCGCGATTTTCGCGAAGCAATTGCCCGCAAGACGAAATGGTATTTGGATCTGGAAGTCGATCCGGAAACAGAGCTGACTGTCACCTGCGGTTCAACCGAAGGAATGATTGCGGCCATGATGGCAACCGTGGATCCCGGCGAAGAAGTTGTCGTCTTTGAACCCTTTTACGAAAACTACGCCCCGGACGCGATCCTGTCAGATGCGACGCCGCGGTATGTACCTTTGCGCGCTCCTGACTGGACTTTTGATCCGGATGAGCTGCGTTCAGTTTTCAACTCAAAAACGCGCGCCATCATTCTTTGTAACCCCAACAATCCAACGGGCAAGGTCTTCACGCGCGCGGAAATGGAATTCATTGCAGGGCTTTGTCAGGAGTTTGATGCACTTTGTTTTACTGACGAGATTTACGAACACATTATTTATCCGCGTGAAGGCGCCGAGATTGCGCACATTTCCATGGCCCAGTTGCCGGGTATGCGCGAACGCACCGTGATCGTTAACTCAATGTCCAAAACATATTCGGTCACTGGGTGGCGGGTGGGCTATTGCATCGCATCGCCGGAGATCACCAGCGCGATTCGCAAGGTCCATGACTTTTTGACTGTCGGAGCCGCTGCGCCACTGCAAAGCGCGGGAGCTTACGCGCTGTCGTTGCCGGCTGATTACTATGATCGACTGCAGGCGGATTATCGCGCGCGCCGCGATCTGCTATTGCCGGTGCTCGAGAACGCCGGGTTTAAGGTGTTTCGGCCGGACGGCGCTTACTACATCATGACCGACATCCGTGCTTTCGGATTTGCGAACGACATCGAGTTTACAAAACACCTGATACGCGAAGTCGGCGTTGCCTGTGTGCCCGGATCGAGTTTCTACAGTGTTCCCGAACGCGGCGCGCAGCAAGTCAGATTCTGTTTTTGCAAGAAAGACGAGACGCTGAATCTCGCCGCGGAAAGATTAGAGAAACTAAAAAAGATCTAGCCCCGCAGGTTGCGGCTATGCGACTTTGCGGCAAAGCCGCCAAAACCTATGACTAAAACGCTTGCCCCATTTTTCTTAGCGCTGGTCCTTAGCGTTACAACCGTCGCCCAGCAGATGGCTGATCCTAATTTCAATCCTCATGTAGAACATCCAGCCTACACGAAAAATTTTCCGCGCGTGCTGTTCGACGAAGCTCACAATAACTTTCACACAACTACGGGACGTTACAAGCCATTCGTTGATCTGATCTTCAGCGATGGCTATCACGTGGCTCCGAATCGCAAGCCATTCAGCAAAGAGTCGCTGCGCACGTTTAAGATTTTGGTCATTGCCAATGCAACCGGCGCCGAGGAAATGGATGACGAGGGCGCGGATACCCCTGGTTTTACTGAAAAGGAGTGCGAGGTCGTGAGCGACTGGGTGCGAAATGGCGGGGCGCTGCTTTTGATCGCCGACCATGCGCCATTTGGCGCCGCTGCTCAAATTCTGGCAAAGCGTTTCGATGTTGAGATGAGTAAAGGCTTTGTGTTGGACGTCGAACACTCGCAGTCCGGCAATCCCTCGTTGCTGATTTTTTCCAGAGAAAACAAACTGCTGCTTGATCACCCAATCACACAAGGACGCAATGATGGCGAGCGAATTAATCGCGTGCAGACGTTCACCGGGCAGGCATTGAAAGGACCGCAAGGCACTGCGGTATTACTTCTTTTGGCTGCGACGGCAAACGATCAGGCCGATCCCATGGGCGGAGAAAAGAAATCTGTTGCCGGTCAGGCCCAGGGTCTCGCGTTAAAGTTTGGTAAGGGCCGGGTGGTGATATTGGGAGAAGCTGCAATGCTTTCGGCGCAGGTGGCTGGTCCAAAGAACTCTCCGATGGGCATGAATGTCCCCGGCAACGACAACCGGCAGTTTGCGCTTAACATCATGCGCTGGCTGTCGGGACTCTTGAGGTAGCAAACAGTAAACAGTAGACAGCAACAGCCGGAATTTTTGCTGTTTACTGTTTACTGTTTACTTTTTTTCGAAAATGTGGGATCGCAGAAGACAAATCGTGTGGCTGGCAGCGGGACTGATCGTGGGTACGTTTGTCGCGTTTTCAGATGCTCACGACGAAGATGGGATTTTCGTTCCGCGCTTCTTCATCTTCATGGAAACGCTGGTGCTGATAATCATTGGCACTCTGTTCTACATTTACTCGAGACGAAAAAGCTAAAGATGCGATTGAGACCAGCAGTTCAGAGTACAATTAGCTTGCCGCGCCCCAGGCAAAGAGCAACCTAAAGGTTGGACTCTAAACCACCGGCATCTAAGGTTAGTTCGGCGGCTGCACTGTCTTTGACCGCACAGTAATTCCTTCATCGCCAACGATCAGCAGATTCCGTGCTTCACCAAACGGTGCGTTCGAAGGCAGATACGACAATACGTAACGATTTTTTTTCAACTCATCGCAAATCGCTTTTGCAGCCACCGCCGGCTCATCGATTGAGAAGATGACGCCGCCAGTACCTTCCACCAACTTGTCAATCACCTGCTTTGGCTTAGGCACGTCGCGTCGAATTGCGCCACGAGTCCGGTCCTGCGCCTGAACCGCATAAACGGTGATGTCCAGTGACTGCAGCGCGGAAAGAATTTTTTCAAAAGACGTCTTGCTACCGCGGTCCAGCCCGTCACTAATGACCACTATTACGCGCTTCTGTCCGGGCGTGGCGCGCAATGCTTCGTCAATCACCGCCGTAACCGCGTCAAACAAATGTGGCTGGCCCTTCTTGCGAAACAGTTTCAACGCGCTATCGATAGCCTTTGCGTCATCGGTCCAGTCGGCGACGATTTCGGCCTGCTCGTCATAGCCGACGATCAGCAGCTTGTCGCCTTCGTAGATCTCGTAAGCAAACTCGCGCGCCGCTTGTTCCAATTTTTCCACGTCCGCGCGAATTGTCAGCGAGTTGTCCACCAGCAACACGATCCGCGCTGGGGAAGGATCCGGAGTGAAGTTGCGAATGGCTTGTTCGGAACCATTGTCGTAGACCGAAAGTTGTTTCGAAGTGATCCGCAGCAAGTTGTTGTCGGCTCGTTTGGCAACGACATTTACCAGTAGCCCACCCTGGCTGTTTGTGGCTGGCTTCCGGCCCGCCTGGGCCATCAACGCCACACACGTCCCCAGCACCGCAACTAGACAAACGAAAATGACGAAAGCTTTAGGCCGCTTCCAATTTCCCTTAATGGTGTTTGCTGCTGCCGTCGTTAATCGGTCAGACATGTAGTTGAAACGCGCGGGCCTCAATCGCTGGTTGAGACTTTGCTTGAAGCTTTTTCGGAAGTTTTCTTACCCGGGGAGCTGTCTTTCGCTTTCTTATCAGCCCTATCTGATTTGTCTGATTTATCTGATTTTTTATCGTCGCTGGTGGTTGCTTCGCTTTCCTTTTTTTCCGAGTCTTTTTGCCCACTTCGGCCATAGTCAGTCAGATAAAAGCCCGATCCTTTGAATTGAATCGCAGACGCGGAAACCAGCCTTTCCAAACGCCCACCACACTTGCGGCACTTGGTCGGCTGCTTGTCGTTCATCTTCTGAAATACTTCGGTGTGGGCCTTACACTTGGTGCATTCAAACTCGTAGATCGGCATGCAAATATTATGTCCGACAAACTTTGGTTTGTCGATCAACGTTATTAAGCGCTCGACAACCTAAAGAATCTTCCGAGCAAGCGGAAGCGTCAACTCCTTGGAGTGCCCTGGCCTGGCAGCGCTTTGGTCCAACTGACCTATCTGGCCCGCCATGATTGAATGCTCCTCGATAAGGTTGGGTTAAGCCGGCGTAGGCCAAAGCGGTGCCGGGCCGCCGCACTCCAAGGAGTTGACGATTCCACTTGATCAGAGCTTTCTGAAGTTTGTCCGGACAGCAGCACGAGTTTGCTTTACCCGTCGGGCGTTCGTTATGATCATTACGAACCAATCTCCATGTCAGACACTGCCCAATCTCTCTCGCTCGAGCGAAAAATCAAGATGCATGAGGCGCGCGAAGGAATTATCAATCGCCTCGCTTTGACCTTGCCATCGGCAATCAACCTCGATCGCTTTCTGACCGTTATCGTTTCCGAGTTGGGCCGCATGATGAACGTCGATCGCTGCGACGTTATTCAGTTGACCTCGCCCACTGAATTGCGAATCAGCCATGAATGGCGGGCGTCCGAAGATGTTCCTTCAAGTCTGGGCACTACCATTCCAATTAATCTAAAACAACTTTCCGAACACGTTGATTTAACTAAGCCAATCCGCTTTGATGATACTTCGGCGCCGGACCTGGACCAGAAACTCCGCATGCTGGCGAAGGGGTTAGGGACGCGCTCGCTGTTGGTTGTGCCGGTGCTGCTTGGTGATGACGTGCTGGGTTTGGTAGGCATGCATACAACGCGCACCCCTCGCGTTTGGCTTGACGATGAGGTCGCGTTTCTCGAATCGATTGCCCGGCAGATTGGCGTGGGCTACCAGTACACGCGGCTTTACACGGACAAGGAACGCGAGGCTGAAACAAAGCGCGCGCTGCTGGAAATCGCAAACGCGATCAATGCGCGCTCCGATTTTCGTGAAGTCTCTTCTCTCGTGCTCGAACGCGCGATCACCCTCGTGGGCGCAGATTATTCAGCGCTGGGCGTGATTGATCCCAAAGGCGGGCGCATCAGTCTGGTGGCTTTCAAAGCCGCGCCGCACGCAACCATCGAATCAGTCCAGGGTTTGATCGAGGAACATGCGCAGTCGCTCGATCTCACCGAGTTCCCGAAGGCAATTGAAGTGCTGGCCGAAGGGAAAACCCTGCGCTTGCTCGACTCCGATCTGCCATTTCCCTTTCGCCTGATGTTCAATTCAATACTGGGTGGACGTGCGGCGCTGGTTGCGCCGGTGCGCGTTGCGGGTCACGTCTTTGGCCTGCTCGGCCTCGTCTGGAGCGAAGCGCGCGAGGGTTTTTCGGACCATGAAGTCGCGCTGGTCGAGGGTATTGCCGATCAAATCGGCACCGCGCTCGAAAGAGATCAACTGTCAGCCGAAGTTATGCACTTGCGCGACGCGCTGCATGAACGTTATGGCGAGGACCGGCTTATCGGCCAAACGCCTGCGATTCGCCGCGCCATAGAGTTGGCGCTCAGCGTTGCTGACACGCAGACGACGGTGCTCATTCAGGGCGAATCAGGCACTGGCAAAGAACTGCTCGCGAATTTGATTCATTACAACTCCGGCCGCGAGGACCAGCCGTATGTAAAACTCAATTGCGGCGCCATTCCGGAAACGTTGCTTGAGTCGGAACTGTTTGGTCACGAAAAAGGTGCCTTCACTGACGCGCGCGCACGACGCCAGGGAAGGTTCGAAGAATCAAACGGCGGAACGTTATTTCTGGATGAAGTCGGCGAGATGAGTTTGTCGGCGCAGGTTCGCCTGTTGCGAGTTTTGCAGGATGGCGAATTTACGCGCGTTGGCGGCAGTGAAGTTTTGAGAGCTGACGTGCGCATTATCGCTGCTTCAAATGTGGATTTGGAACGCGCCACTGAAGTCGGAACTTTTCGTCGCGATCTTTTTTACCGGCTCTCTGTTTTCCCCATTGTCCTGCCACCGTTGCGCGAGCGCTCGGAAGATATTCATCCCCTGGTTATTCACTTCCTCGAGCACTACAAACAAAAAACCGGACGTTTTATTTCAGGCATTTCGAAAGACGCTTTGCAGGCTTTGATTACCTACGAGTGGCCGGGCAATGTGCGCGAACTGGAAAATGCAATCGAACGCGCAGTGATTGTTGCTTCCGGGCGCCAGATTGAGTTGGAAGATCTGCCGGAAGCGATCAGCAAGATCGCTTTGCAGGAACAGGATCGGATCAAAGTGGAACGCGCGCGCGCCGCGAGCGAAGGACGAACTACAACGTTTGAAGTTACTGTGCCCTCGTCGATGGATGAAATAGAGAAGCAGGCCATTGAAGCGACCCTAGACTACACGCATGGCGACAAAACTCACGCTGCGCGCGCCCTTGGCATTGGCCGCAAAACCCTCTACCGCAAACTCGATCAATACAACGGTAAAGGGTCAGATGCTGAAATAAGCGATGACTAAGATCACGGTTTTCAAAACATCGTTGCATCACCCGCTGAGTAACACCATAATGTCTCAAACGTGGACCAATAATGGGAACCTTCTACACTAAATGCAAGATAGAGAACTCGGTGGATCGCAGCAGGTCCGCAGTCCTAGCGAGAATTCTGGTTGACACCGGTAGTGAATACACTTGGGTGCCCGCCACGACTCTCGAAAGGATTGGTGTCGACCGAGAGAAGAAGGACGTAGCCTTTATTATGGCTAACGGGCAGCAGATTACACGGAGTGTGGGGTTCGCCATAATTCGTCTCGATAAACATTTTACGGTGGATGAGGTCGTTTTTGCTGAAAAAGGAGATCTGCTCTTACTGGGTGCGAGAAGTCTTGAAGGTTTGAACCTCACCGTCGACCCTCGCCGAAAAAAGCTCGTCGCCGCTGGTCCATTGCCAGCTGCCTGATGGCAGTCGTGGCCCATATTCTTGCGCCGCTTCACATGGGTTTGTTATAGTCCAAGTCTGAAAATCTCCAATTCATTATGTTAACCAGCCAGGCCCCGGAGGCCGTGGCTTCCCCAGAAAGGACTTTTGTTTATGGCAAACGATGATTATCGACGTGACTCTGGCGACAGCGTCTCTACACGACTGACTTACCTCTTGATCGGCGGCGGCATTGGCGCTGTGATCGCTCTGCTTTTTGCTCCCAAATCGGGACAAGAGCTGCGCGGCGACATTGCGGACGCAACGCGCAAAGGAATCGACAAGTCGCGCGAGGCGGCGCAACAAGTGGGCGAACGCGCCGGCGAGGTTTACGACTCTACGCGTCAGCGCGCCACCGAACTCTACTCGCAAGCAAGCGAGCGCGCTTCCGATCTCTACACGCAAGCGTCAAGCAAAGTTGGCGAGGTAGCACAAACGGCTCGCGAAACAGCAACTCGCCAGACCAACACAGTCGCGGCAGCGATTGACGCCGGTAAGAAGGCTTATCAGGAAGAAAAGCGCAAGACGGAAATGTCAGGCCGGATTGAAGCAGCGCCCAAGTACACAGAGAAAGCGAACTAGCGGATTGCCGATTTGCGATTGCCGATTGCCGATTAGTCTTTTGCTGAACTGGCAACGGTAAGCGCAGCCTCTAATTGTTCTTAAATCGGCAATCGGAATTCGGCAATTGAAATCCCTATGCTTGCCCTCCAAATGAACGCAAACGATCCTATGTTCTGGGTGATGGTGGTGATTGCTGCGTCTTTTATCATCATCGCCATAGCCATGATCGCGATTGCGGTGTTTGTTAATCGCGCGGTGAAATCAGTGACTCGACTGGAACAAAAACTCGAGCCACTAATCGAGCGCGTCACCGTAATCAGCGAACAGGGCAAGCAGATCGCCGTACAGGGGAAGCAGATCGCCGAACAGTTCAACGCCGTGTCCGGCCACCTGTCGACGGCCACCATGAATCTGTCCGAATCGCTGGCAATTATCAAGGACGAGGTTGGCGAACTAAGGGAAATGGTGAGCGACACAGCGGGCGAAGCGCGCGATAAGGTTGAACTGGTGAGCCGTACTATTGATCGCACCCACGATCAGATCGTTACCACAACGGATTTCATTCAGCGCCGGGTCGTTGAGCCTGCTCGCGAGATCGCTGCGATTATGGCGGGCTTCCGCCGCGGGCTCGAAGTTCTCGTAGCGCCGCTACCGAAGCCCATTAATCAGACCTACGGCGAGGATGAGATGTTTATTGGCTGATTCCCTTAAAGCCATCAAGGCCCAAGCAACCCGAACCACTCATCCCGGAGAAGATTGGTTCGGGTTTTTTGATCGTGCACTGCACCTGTTAGTATTTCGACTTCCGAATTTCGACGCTTATGTCTACTGAAACCCCACTCGATCTGAAAAAGACCATCAACCTGCCGAAAACCGGATTTTCCCAAAAAGCAAATCTGGCGCAGACGGAACCTGCGCGCTTGAAAAAATGGTCGGAAGTCAATCTCTACGAATTGATTCGAAAAGCGCGTGCCGGCGCAGACAAATTTATCCTGCACGATGGGCCACCCTACGCGAATGCCGATATTCATCTCGGCACCGCGATGAACAAGATTCTTAAGGACTTCGTCGTCAAGTCGCGCAGCATGATGGGATACGACGCGCCTTACGTTCCAGGTTACGACTGTCATGGATTGCCGATTGAGTTGTACGTAGATCGCAAGCTGGGCGCGAAGAAAGCAAATATGCCTGCGGTCGCTATTCGCCGAGCCTGTCGCGAACACGCGGCGCACGCCTTGAAACGTCAGACTCGCGACTTCCAACGGCTGGGCATTCTTGGTGAGTGGGACAATCCGTACCTGACGATGTCCAATCATTACGAAGCGGAAACAGCGCGGCTGTTTGGGCGCTTCGTTGAGCGCGGCTACGTCTACAAAGGGGCGCGTCCGGTTTACTGGTGCATTCATGATCAAACCGCACTGGCCGAGGCCGAAGTTGAATATCATCAGCACACTAGCCCGTCGGTCTATGTGAAGTTTCCGCTAGTCAGCGATCCCGCGTTGATCGATCCGGCGCTGGCCGGGCGAAAAGTATTTGTTTTGATTTGGACCACGACGCCCTGGACGCTGCCGGCAAACCTGGGCATCACCGTCCATCCGGACTATCAATATTCAGCGTTTGAAAACGGCGACGAAGTTTACATTGTGGCCAGTGAATTACTGGATGCAGTCGTCGAGAAATGCGAACTGGCACAAAGCGACGATGGCGGTAGACCGGGTGCGGTGAACATTCTGGCCCGTTTTCCCGGCGCAAAGCTGGATCGGCTCGAGTGTCGCCACGCCTGGATTGATCGCCCGTCGTTGCTGATGGTTGGTGAACACGTGACGCTAGGTGGCGAAGCCGACGCAGAAACTGAGCTGGACGTGAAAGACGCTCGCGAGAAACAGGCATCGAGCAAAGCGGGCACCGGCTGCGTCCACACTGCCCCCGGCCATGGTCACGACGACTTTGTGATCGGTAAACGATATGGTCTGGAGATTTACTGCCCGGTGGATCACGCGGGACACTTCACGCCGGAGGTCGAATACTTCGCGGGCCAAAGCGTTTTCGAGGCTAACCCGAAAATTGTTGACTTCATGCGCGAGCGCGGCGTGCTGTTGTTTACCGAGACCTTCAGTCATCGTTACCCGCATTGTTGGCGCTGCAAGAATCCGGTGATCTTTCGGGCCACGCCACAATGGTTTATCTCAATGGACCGCGCAGTGGGTTCAGTGGTTGAAACGATTGAGAAAGACGAAGACGGCCGCGACCGCAGCAACTTCACTGAAAATTTCTCGGAAGGCGAAACGTCTTTGCGCGCGGCGGCCCTCCGCGAAATCGAAAATGTGAAATGGTTCCCCGCCTGGGGGAAAGTTCGCATGGGCAACATGCTGAAAGGCAGGCCCGACTGGTGCGTCTCGCGGCAACGCGTCTGGGGAGTTTCGATTCCTGTCTTCTACTGCGCTAAATGCACAGAAGCGGTCGCCGAACCGGCAATAATCAATCACGTCGCCGACATTTTCGAACGTGAGTCCGCTGATGCCTGGTACACGAAAGAAGCGCGCGAACTGTTGCCGGATGGTTATACCTGCATACAATGCGGCGCGACCGAATGGACCAAGGAGACTGACATCCTCGACGTTTGGTTTGACAGCGGTTCATCTTCCATCGCGGTTTTGGAAAACCGCGAAGAGTTGCGCTGGCCGGCGGATGCCTATCTCGAAGGCGGAGATCAATTTCGCGGCTGGTTTAATTCTTCCCTCATGGTAGGCATTGCGGCCCACGATCGTGCTCCTTACAAAGCCGTCATCACACACGGCTGGACCGTGGATGCGCAAGGCAAGGAGATGCACAAATCGGGTGGCAATGCGGTGCCGCCTGATGAAGTAATCAAGGAATCAGGCGCCGACATACTGCGGCTCTGGTGTGCCTCTTCAAATTATTTCGATGACATGCGCTCGTCGAAAGAGATACTTCAGCGCGTAACTGATGGCTACCGCAAACTTCGCAACACCGCGCGTTTTGCGCTCGGCAATCTTCATGGGTTCGATCCGGCGCGTGATGCCGTCTCGGATGATCAGCTATTGGAACTTGATCGCTGGGCGCTCGCTGAACTTGACGCGGTCCTGAAAACGATGCGCGCTGCCTATGATGTCTACGAATTTCACACCGCTTATCACGCGCTTTACCGGTTCTGTACGGTCACGCTTTCGGCGCGTTATTTCGACATTCTGAAAGATCGTCTCTACACTTTCGCGCCGCGTCACCCTGCGCGTCGGGCTGCGCAAACGGTGTTGCTTCGCATTGCGGACGCGCTCGCTCGAATGCTCGCCCCACTGCTGGTTTTTACTGCAGATGAGATTTGGGAAAACTTACCGCACGAAAAGGATCGGCCTGAGTTTGTGCATCTTGCTCTATTTCCGGAAGCGAGTGGTGTGGTTGACGAGGCGCTGATTTCAAACTGGAAACGATTGTTTGAAATTCGCGAAGACGTGCTGCAAACGCTGGAGGAAGCACGCGTTGGCAAAGTAATCGGCAGCTCGCTGGAGGCGCGCGTCGAGATTGCCGCGACGGGCGCGAGCTATGACCTGTTGCAGCGCTATCGCGATGAACTGCGTTACGTCTTTATCGTTTCACAGGTTGACGTCGTCAAGTCTGACGAAAACGCCGATGGATTTGTAGTAAAAGTCTTGCCGGCAGAAGGTGAAAAATGCGAGCGCTGTTGGAATTTCTCCACTCGGGTGGGCGAGTCGTCGCGTTATCCCAACGTTTGCGAGCGTTGCGTGGCAGCGTTGGCAGAGATTGAGAGTGAAACGACAACTACATGAATGCGACGGTTGGTAAAACTGAACTAAATACCAACGCACGAACTCGTCTCGGTTGGCGCTTTGGTTACCTGCTTGCGAGTTTCGGCCTTTACATGGTCGATCAAACAACCAAGGCGTGGGCCGTGCGCGCTCTCCGCTTTCAAGGCGATCGCACCGTCATCCAGGGCTTCTTCGATTTCGTTTATACGGAAAACCGCGGCATCGCTTTTGGGCAATTGCAGGAAGGCGGCGCTTTTGGCCGCTGGTTCTTCGTCGGTTTGGCAATCGTTGCGGCGGCGGCCGTGTTTTACTATTTCATCCGCACGCCGCGTAACGATGACCGGGTGTTAGGAGCCTGTGCGCTATTGCTGGCGGGGATTGCCGGCAACCTGACCGACCGCGCCCGGCTCGGTTATGTAATCGATTTCGTTGTGTTGCATGCGCATTCATATCATTGGCCCACCTTCAACGTGGCCGATGCCAGCATCACACTCGGAGCGGTGCTCCTGGCTTACGATTTGGTTTTTGATAAGAAGCCGGATGCGGTCAGTAGTCAGTAGTCAGTAGTCAGTAGTCAGTAGTCAGT
>JBDUCC010000046.1:0-15622 GCA_040003675.1 bacterium
CGTTCAGCTTAAAAGTAAGATCGTAAAAAGCCGCAATCTTGTCGTAATACGAGCCGGCGGGCGCCTCGTTCTTGGTTGCGGTCAGTACATATTCCATCGTTTACTCCTAAAAAGCCTTGTCTATGAGAATAATTGTCGTTACTGAGACCGATAAGATTAGCGCGTAATTGTAGCGTCACTTCCTCATTTACTCAAACAGATTAACGCAACTCTTTGACAGTCTAATTTCCGTGGTTTCTCACAAGAATCTAGCGCCGAGCCTGCAAGCATCTTCAGGTTGGTTCGTTCTTCAGCAGCGAGCTCTTTCCCAGAAAGGAATAACCCATGAGAAAAGTATTGTTTTTCGGTTGTGTGAGCCTTGCGACGATTGCAGGGCTTGGAGGTCTTTTCGCGCGGGCCGGTACAAAAATCGAGTCCGTTAGTGTTTGGGAGGCCGCCCAATCAGAGGTTGCGGCGCGAAACGTTGATTTGGACATTTTGGTTGGTGGACGTCCGTTAGACGAATACTATGCTCGGGGCAGGAGTTATATTGAAGCTATTCAAGGAGCAGAGTATGAAGTGCGGATTCGAAATCCGTTCCCGTTTCGCGTTGCGGTTGCGCTTTCTGTGGATGGCTTGAACACAATAGACGCGCGTCATTCAACAGCATGGAACGCAAGCAAGTGGGTTATCGAACCCTACGGCACGATCAACATCGATGGTTGGCAAATGAGTTCCGAACGTGCGCGACGTTTCTACTTTACGTCCGAGCAGGATGCATACGGAGCCAAGCTGGGGCAGACTGCAAACCTCGGGATCGTTTCCGCAGTTTTCTTTCGCGAACTTCGTCCGCGCCCGGTGCCGATTACGCCGAGGCCACCGCCGCGGCCGAAGTATGAAGAAAGAAATGAACGCGAAAGCAGCTCAACAGCGCCGGAAAGCAGCGCGGGATTAGGGCAGCCAGGCGACCTCGCGAGCAAAGGCACACTGTCGCGAGACGATGACTATGCGGCGACGGGAATCGGGCGTTCTGTGCGCAACGAAGTTCAGTGGGTGAACATGAGCCTCGATGCACGACCGGTTGGCGAAGTTACAATTCGCTATGAGTACTATTCGGCCCTGGTGCGTCTTGGAGTCTTGCCGCGTCATTATCCTCGTCCCGACCCTTTGCGGCGAAGAGAGAGCGCCAGCGGTTTTGAGAATCGAAGATTTAGCCCGGAACCGTGAGGAAAACACGGCAGGAGCAGACGGCAGTCGGCAGAAGTTAGTGGGCGCTTTGTAAGCAGCCCGCATCGGCTAAAGAACTGATTCCTGCCGACTGCTCCTGCCGTCTGCCTACTTTCTCTTTAGGTCAGCTGTGTAGAGTTGCTGATACGCTCGGTAGTTATTCATTACCTTCTGCACGTAGTCTTTCGTCTCATCGAACCCGACTTCTGCTGTGAACACGCCGGGATCTTTCTGTTTCGCGCGTCGCACCCAGCGAGCCACATTGTCTTCGCCGCCATTGTATGAGGCAGCGACTGCCTCAGGTAGATTGGGAAACATCGTTGCCAACTCTGCCAGGTATTCACTTCCGAGACGAATGGAGGTCTCAGGTTGGTAGAGCTGGTTTTCTTCGGTCAATGACATGCCCGCGTGCGCGGCATATTTTTTTGCAGCGTCCATAGTCAGTTGCAACAAGCCGCGCGCGCCCGCAGGTGATTTAGCCATCGGACGAAAAACACTTTCCTGTTTTATCAAAGCCAGGACCAAACGCGGATCGAGCTTTCGAGCTTTCGCAGCATTAATGATTGTCTGACGGTAAGGCACTGGATAGCTCTCGGACATTTGATCCAGCAGCGCTTTGACCTGCTCAATGCGCTCGCCTGCAAAGCCACGACTACGTCCGTCCGCTACGCTCGCCAAGTGGTCCGTTGCCAGCCATCCGTAATATGAGTCGATGCCGCCGGGGACCGCCAGATACGCGGCATAGGCTTGAGCTTGTCTTCCGGCACGCTCAAGACTGTACGCTTTGAGATATGCAACTTCGGAAGGAGTCGTCGCTACACCCTTCTGGAAACTTTGGCGGCTCAACTCGTCAGCCGTGGCAATTGCCTCCTTCCAGTTACCCTCAGAGATTTCCAGCCGCAATTGACCAAACAAGGCGTTGGTTGCGGTAGGCGTTCCAGCGAAACGCTGTCTCGTACGTGTAACCCAGGCAATAGCTTCCTGGATGCGACCCGCCTCTCTTAAGGTGTCGATTGCGTTGAGATGCGCTGTATCAATTCGTTCGCCGTTGGGAAAGCGATTGATGTACTGAATGTAACGGTCCGCCGCTTCCGACGTTTTGCCCAGCCGCAGCAGGGAAGCAGCACTGAAGTTGAGACCTTCCCGACCTTCCTTTGTCGTCGGGTACTCGCGCGCCAGTTGGTCATAGGTGTTATACGCTTCCGAATAACGACGTGATTGGAAATACGATCGGCCCATCCCGAGTAACGCCTGGGCGACCCTTGCATCATCCGGGTAGTAACTTATGAGTGCTTGCCAGTGTTCCCGCGCTTCTTCAAAAGCGCGATTGGCAAGATAAATAGCAGCGCGGCGAAGATGCTCTTCAGGGCTGAGCCGCGTCATCACTCCGTTGGCGTTGCGTGCGCCGCGGTCCTGACGACGCAACGCTGCAAGCGCGGCATCGCTGTTGCCCTGGACTCCACTCGAGACAAATTGTTTGGAAGCAGACTGTCTGAGCGCAGGGGCAGCGCCGAGCGTCGTTGCCAGTCCAAACACCGAAACTAGAGTTAACCACCGTTTGTAACGTTCGAAGATATTCATGATAACCCCGTCTATCCTTCGATGATTTCAAAGCTTGAAACGATTTCCGCCGTCGGCCGTAATGTTGCCGCGACGCTGCAATATTTTTCTTCAGAGAGCTGAATGGCCTGGGCAACCGATTGCTCTGAAATGTTACGGCCAGTGACTATATGATGCACTTCCATGTGGCTGTAGCTGCGTGGGTGTTCGGCGCGTCGCTGCCCTCGTACCTCAACACGATAGGCGGACAGGCCTTGCCTCTTTTTTCTCAAAATGGAAACGACATCAACGCCGGTGCACGAGCCCAAAGCCACCAGAAGTAGTTCCATTGGCGTTGGCGCCGAGTTTCGATTGCGGTCCGTATCCAGCAAAATCGGGTGCCCAGATGGTGTATGACCGACGAATAGGTCTGTATCCTTCAATTCAATAATTGCTTTTAGATCATCATCCGCCATTTATTCGCCTCCAAATGGAGAATATCACACCGCCTCATCCCTTAGGCGACGGGTAGTTAAGGACCGAGAAACAAACTCGCCACAATCAGCACACTTTCGCGAAACGATTTAGCAGGGGATGGCACACTCATTGAAGCGGATTGGTCACACGCACTTTACTTGCTTGTTTGAAACGGGAAGATTGGGGCGCGCCAATGAGTGCGATGACATCTTAGTAATGAACCAGGAAAAGTGTTCTAAAGTTAAAATTTGGAGGAAATGAAATGACTATGGTTAGAAGAACAATGACTGCGTTATTAGTTGCGCTGGTCTTCTCGGCAGGCGCATCTTTCGCGCAGGCACAGCGCCAAACTTACCGGGGGACCTACCGCTCGGTGCAACAACTTTTAAGTCGAATAGGCACTGGCACTGATCAGATGCTTAGAAGGACCAATACTGGTCGTCAAACGATCTCATCTGATCGGAACATTCAAGCGGACCTCAGTAGTTCCGTGGAGAGTCTAAATTCAACTGTACTTAACCTGCGACAGCGCTTTAACAACAGGACTTCAACAGCGGCCGACGCGCAGGAAGTGCTTAATAGCGCGGCGCTTGTCGACAGCATCATTCGCAGGGACGCAACGGACGCAGTAACCCTTCGTACCTGGACGAATCTGCGGGGAAATCTAAATCAACTGGCGAGCGTTTATGGATTGCGATGGCCCAACGTTTCGCAAACCTACCCGTATCCTTCAAACACTACAACGCCATATGGAGTTAGTCGTTTAACGGGTACCTATCGCCTGAATGCATCGCGAAGCGATGATCCGGCGCAGGCAGCCGACCGAGCAGCACAATCGTTGCGCTATGCCGATCGGGCGCGGATACGTGATCTGATTGCCGCAAGGTTGGAATCTCCGGATCAGATCGCAATTGAACTTCGGGGCACGGACGTCTCCTTGGCATCGTCGCGCGCTCCGCAGATAACTTTCTCTGCTGACGGGACGGAACGCGTAGAAACAGCGCCGAATGGCGGCACGATTCGCGCGCGAGCTACCTTGAGTGGCGACCAGCTAATTGTTAGCTCTACCGGCGATATCGGCAGTCAATTTAATGTGACTTTTGATCCGATCGACAACGGCCGTGGATTGAGTGTTACGCGACGCGTATATGTTCAGGGGTTATCTCAACCGGTAGTTGTGCGCAGCGTTTACGAAAAGACGTCTGATGTTGCCAGGTTCGATATCAACACTGGACCGCAAACGTATCCCTATCCAGGCAATACGACAGGGACTGGCGATTTCGCCATAGCTAATGGCGAAACTGTCGTCGGCATACTCGAGACCGGCCTCTCCACTGAAACTGTGCGCGAAGGAGATCGCTTCACAGTAAGAGTGCGTCAGCCTGCACAAATTGAAGGTGCCGTGATCGAAGGACACGTCTCCAACGTTGAGCGGAGCGGCCGGTTGACCGGACGATCACAGATGACACTTAACTTCGACACCATTCGTATACGGAACGGTGCGTCGTATCGCTTCGCAGGGATTCTTGAGTCAGTTAGAACAGCTCAGGGAGACGTTGTTAGAGTCGATAACGAAGGTTCTATTAGAGATAACAGTCAGACCACGAAGACTACACAACGCGCAGCTATCGGTACCGCGGTAGGAGCCATCATCGGTGCTATCGCCGGCGGGGGTAAAGGCGCGGCCATCGGTGCCATAGTCGGAGCCGGAGGCGGTGCGGGATCTGTTTACGTCCAGGGTCGCGACGACCTGGATCTCGGTGCCGGCACGGAACTAACGATTCGGGCATCGGGTCCCCGGTAGTAAACCTTGTTCGCTACTTGCACATTGGGCCGGTAACCAAGGTTGCCGGCCCTCTTTTATTTGCGCTACTTGATTTGTGTTATTATTCAGGTCCCAGGGCCGCTCAAACGTAGAAACTTGTCCTCCCTTTGGTTAGAACTGAATACGACCTGTTCAAAAACGTGGGAGGCCCGAAGTGCCGAAAATTCTTTTAGTCGACGACGACGAAACGATCCGTGACACGTTGTATGAACTTCTCTCGCAGGATTATTTCTGTCAGACGGCAGAAACGGCGGAGAAGGCGTTCGCTCGTTTAGAGGCGGATCAATACGATGTCGTGCTCACAGACATCTCAATGCCGGGCCTCAGCGGTTTAGAACTACTTGGGCACGTGCGCCAGAAATTTCCAGACACTCCTGTAATAATCGTTTCCGGCATCGGCGATCAGGAACATGCACAGGGCCTGATCAGGTTGGGAGCGTTCGATTTTCTTTTGAAGCCCTTTAGTCTTGAAGTCGTTGAGAAATGCGTCAGGAGGGCTTTGGAGTATCGCAAGCGACTTATGGAAGCAGCGGCTTCGGAAGAGGATGAAAACCCGGCGCAGGCAGCTGACTGGAAGATTGTGAAGAGCTGAGAAGCGATCTGCGCACTAGTCGTTTACGCCGCAACAATCGCCATAGCCGCGCGTTTAATTGCCACTTCACGCTGCCTCGTTATCTCCCTGGCGATCTCAGAGATTCTTTCCGCATGGAACGGCTTGGCAATGACCCAGTTTACGCCCGCCTCTTTCTGCTCATCAGAACCGACTGCCTCGCCCCAACCGGTAACCACCGCAATGGGTATCGTCGTGTTTCGTTGGCGAATGGCATGTGACAATTCCCACCCACTCATGCCCGGCATGCCGACATCGGTGAAGATACCATCAAACTGATGCACTTCCAGAAGTCCAAGCGCCTCCCGACTGCCCGGCGCGAGGTAAACTCGGCAGCCGTCGTGTTCTAGCAGGTCGCGCAATAATTCACGCACAGGCTCCTCATCGTCCACAACCAATATCTTTGGTTGGTTTTCAGTAAATACACGCGGCGTGTGTGCGCTCTTCGTTTCAACCGGCTGCGCTTTCGCAAGTTCGACCTCGGGCAGGTTGGCCTCTTCAGTGACTTCAGCTTTGGGCAAACTAATCATGAACTTAGTGCCCATGTTCACTTCTGAATCTACTTTTACCGATCCTTCGTGGCGACGAATAATGCCAAAGCTCACCGCCAACCCCAGGCCCATTCCCGCTTTACCTTTTGTTGTAAAAAATGGATCAAAAATGCGTGACTTGACTTCCGGAGGCATGCCGGAACCTGTGTCGGCGACCATGATGACTACGGATTCGTCGATGTCGTATGCAGCCAGCGTTAATTGGCCGCCATCGGGCATCGCATCCACGGCATTGAAGACCATGTTCACCAGGACCTCGCGCAATTCCGATTCATCTCCCATGACCTTTGCTTTGGATCGAATTTGCAGGTCGAGACTGATTTGAATGTTTGAAGCTTCCGCGCGATCTTTCCAACGTGGCCGTGTAATTTCACTTACATCAAGCAGAATCTGATCGATCGAAACCGGCTCAAAATCATGATCGCGCCGTTGCCGCGCAAAGTCCTGAATTCGTTTGACCGTCTTCGCGCCGTCTTCGGCAGTCTTGATGATGATATTGAGGCCACGCATGATCTTTTCCGGATCATTCGTGCGCTGGATCAACTGTGCGCGGCCAAGTATGCCGGCGAGTGTGTTGTTGAAATCGTGGGCAACTCCCGATGCTAACTCGCCCAGGGCAGAAAGTTTTTCGATTTGCGAAAACTGCTCGCGGATGCGTTCCTGCTCCGCGATGTAGTGTGACAACTCTGCTACGTGCCGTTCCGCTTGTTCAGCTTGTGCGACCGAGGCCTCGATATTTTTGAGATACGTGCGGTAAGTGAAAAATACAATGGCGATAATTGGAATTGTTATTACCAACGCATAAAACCCAAATTGCTGAATGAGCTTGGCAATAACAGCGGCAGCAGACGCGCCCGCGAAATAGGTAATCGACGTCCAAAGGTAGTGCTTCTTCCAAGTCTGCCAAATAGGTTTCTTGGCTTGCAACGCGCCGCAGGTCGCAACAATTCCTGAATTTGCGCCGTATTGAATCAACGCCATCAGCGCCATGGCCGAGACGAATCGGGCCGATAGAGGAGAAGAACTCAACTTCGCCACATCTCCGAAGAAGAAGCGAAGCGCACCGACCGTGACGCAGGTCGAGAGTGCCGCACATCCCCAATTAAAAGGCACAAGAATCGACTTTCGGCAGAAGCGAGAAGACGAAATCAGGGCCTCGGTGGCTGCCATCAAGATTGCGGCCTCGCCTCCATAAAGTAATAGCGTCAGAAAAATAAACGTATCCGAAACCGAGATGTGGGAACTGAACTGAGGAATCTTGATTACAATTCGGGAGCTAATGAACAGTGTTAAGACCACTATGAACAAGAAGCGAAGGTCCACCAGACGCAAGTTCAACCCATAGGCCGCCAGAAAGTACACTGCGCCGCCGCCAAGAATCGTCGCCCAGATATACATCTTGGTGAACTCTTTGTTGTGGGTGTCAGGTTTGAATAACATCGTCTTGTTATCGACTCTAAAGGCCTTCTCTAGACTGCAACCGCCAGCTGGTTCCAATCAATCTCTGCATCTGTTGCCTGCGTGATCTGAGTTTGGGGCGATGAGAAACGATCGTCGCCAAAGCCAAGCGGAAACACATTTGCTAACACAGCTCTCATTCTCACCTGGCCTAACAGTGTCTCGAGGTAACAGCGGAATTGATGAAGCGCTGCGGTAAGCTGTTTTGGGTCGCGTTGCGGATGGATCTGTGCGCAAACACTTTCAAATTGCGGCCAATCTGAATACATCAAAAGCTCCATGCTTTCGTTGCGAAACTTCTGAATGCCTTCGACAAGTAAATCGAGTTCCGTCTGTTGTGGATTTTCTTCCGACCTTGCGACGAGTTGGATCAACTGCGCGAGGTCTTCGCATAACTGCAGCGACTGACGAAAGCGCATGTCCGAGTTGTTGAAAAGTTTGGTACCGTCAAGTTCCGGATCAAAGACAATGGCTAGAGTAATCGTTGACTGCTGCAGGCAATTCGTAAGCAAGTCGTGAGCACGGTATAGTCTGCCGGAAATCGCGTGAGATTTATCGCTCGTACCGGAGGGCTTCGAATTAGTCTCGAACACGCGTTGCAAATCGTGATTGACCGCGAATGAAATGCCATCCAGCGCGTCAAACAATTCCTGCGTTAAGACCTCAGATTTCAGCGCTTCATTGTGGATGAAGTTGACGAGCGCGCGCGCCTCATCGTTAATGAGTTGGAACATAGCAAAGGTTTGCTCGGCATATTCGACTTTACGCAGGTGACCCTCGATGAGGTCCAAACACTCCAGCAGTCGCAACAAATCGGCAAAAACAACGCCGACAATTTCTCTTACAGCAGGCGATTCTATGTCGCGTTCGACCTTGCTTAGTTGCAGCCGGCAATCGTTATCGTCCGCTGTCGCCGGCGCGGGGACCCGCCTCGAACCGATAAGATCAGTTGGCAACGATCTGTTTGAAATAGATTCTGTTATGGTCATTTCCGCACTTAGACCTTTTATTGGGTTGAACGCCCGAGAATCTTAAGCCTGGCGCTATAAGGCGCTGTCCGCAGTCTGCTACTTCATGCAGGCTGTGGCATCGCCGCTGATCAACGACTTACCACTCGTGCGATCGGAGATTAGAACCCCATCGCTGAGTAGCACGCCGTCGCTGATCAGAACTCCATCCGAAAGCAGAACACCGTCGGAAAGCAGCACGCCGTCGCTCAAAAGAACTCCGGATGGCAGCAAACTAAATCCGCTGCCAAGGATCGTGCCGTTACTGATTACGATGTTGTCGGAGAGAAGTACACCGCTTGAGATCATCGTTAGATCTGACAGCAACACACCGTTGCTATACAGGGTGGCGTCTGACAGAAGGACTCCTAGTCCGTAGATTTTCTGGTATTGAGTAATCAAAGCCGTGCCTTTTGCATAGGCTTGGTCGGCTATGATTCCCTGTGACCAGGAGAAAGTCGTTCCGTCGATTGTTGACAGTGGGGTAGGGGCAGTAGCAGTAAGGAGGGGCGAGCCTAAGGAGGTGGTGCTCTTAAGATCTGCGCGGACTAGCTTGCTGAGGCGCACAGCGCCTTCGATATTCATTTGTCCGGCACCCTGTTCAAGCATGTTCATGTTGGGAAGCTGTTGCGCCGTGTACATGAGGATCATCTTTACCAGGTTTGGCGTCAGTTTAGGGTTGGCCTGAAGCAGCAGAGCCGCAGCGCCGGAAACTAGTGGAGCCGAAACCGATGTTCCGCTCAGATACATCATTTTTTGAACGGGCTTGTTTGGGGAGAGACCGGTCTCCAACTCAGGGTGGTTGGTAACTAGATAGTTGTTGGCGGCTTCGGCAAAGATTAGCTTGTTGCCCGGGGCCACCACGTCTGGTTTGATGAGGTTGTCGTAATGATTAACCCCGTAACGATCGGTCCATAAGCTTCTGGTGGGCCCACGCGAGCTGTACGACGTGACCACGTCGTCTGTTCGTGAGTTAGTACCGAAACTGTTGGTAGCGCCAACCGTAATGGCGGACGGCTCATTGCCCGGAGCGTGGATGGCGCCATATAGCTTGCGGCCAAACTCGTCTTTCCCATCGTTGCCGGCAGCGGCGACGACAACGACGCCCGCATCAGACAGCTTGCGCACTGCCAGGCAGAGCGGATCGTTTTTGTAAGATGCTATTGCCGGGGCGCCCAAGCTGAGGTTGGCTACGCGGATGTTGTAGGCCAAACGATTAGAATAAATCCAATCGAGGGCGGCCAGCACTTCGGAAGTTAAACTCTGCCCTTGGGAATCTAATACTCTGAGATTAATCAGGTTTGCGTTTGGAGCAATACCTACATAATTGCCGTTATAGAGTGTCCCATTACCGGCGGCGGCAGTTGCCACATGTGTGCCATGACCAAACGGGTCATCCACGCGATTCTCGCCAGTGAAGTCCCGGCTATAGATTACGCGCGTGCCGATTGACTTATGATCTGAATAAATACCGGAATCAACGATCGCGATACCAATACCCGTGCCGTCCAGACTGTAGCTAGTGCCACTTGAAGTGGTTTGAGTTCGTACGTCGTCAGCACCGGTTGTCGAACTTACGTGGCCCATCGGGATAATCTGATCGTCCAGGCTGATGAAATGTACTTCGTCATGAGAGGCGAGTTCGTCAATTACGTTGACAGGCAGCTCTAGAGCCAAAGAGTTAAAGTTCTTGAAAAGCTTAGTGACATGAACTCCGTTTCTGTTGAGCAGGGCATTGAGTGGGCCATTGGCGGGCGCGTTCAGTTGAAGAATAACGCTTACCGTTTCTGTGCTGTTAGCAGAGACGTGTCCACGCAAATTAGAGGCGACTTTATCGACCTTCGCGTTCTGGTCAGATGAGGCAGCAACATTTGTCGTGAAGAAGCCGCTGGCCGCTAGTGAGAGCGCAAGCAGCAGACATGCTGTGAATGTGATTGTGGGGGAAAGTTTTGTTCGCGTCATTTTATTCGCCTGACTCATAGAGAATCGATAGTCCGGTCTAACGAGAATCCGGACGCGACCTAATTGGCAACGGTCATGCCATTAGGCGAAGCACCTCAAAAACGCGAAAAGCAGGCGTATTCATCGATTATTCGATTGGGTGCTTTGAGAATTCGGTCACGCCGAAAGTCAGTCTGACCGGTTCGCTAAGTTCAATTTGATAGGATTTCTTCCATGCCCCTGGCCCAACTACCCGAGACGATTGAGAGCTACCGCGACCGCTCATGGTGTCGCGAACCGGACTTGCGGATTGAAGACGCTCTAGCGGCTGAGAGGTTCATCGAGCGCGTTGGCTTTTGTGCGGGGCTAACCGATTCGCGCCGTCCCGGCCCGTCGCTCTACATCGCGGTATGCGGCCGGCGTGATGCGCACATGCCCCGCAACGTCCAGAAGGACCCCGAGAGCAGTCTCGCGTGGACCATTAAAGACGAGGTGGTGAGACGCGGCCGGGTCTACTACGGGAAGTTGCGTGGCAATCGGTCCATCTTTGTTGCGCGGAGGCTCGTACCATATTTCCACGCCGTGGCTTCTGTGCATCGGACGCATAGTTCACCGGGCCTTTCTGACGAGGCTCAGAATATCCTGAAGGTTTTGCGCAAGGAATGGGAGATGGCGTCGCGCGACCTGCGACACGCCAGCCGAATAGTTGATCGGTATTCGTTTAATAAAGCGCTCGATGAGTTACAGCGAGCGTTCAAGGTCATACCCAGCGAGATTGTTTACGAGCCGGTGTTTACCTACATTTGGACATTGGCAGAAGCCAGATTCCAGGATGAATTGAAAATGAGAACGACCCGTGAACAGGCGCTTACGGAAATGGCGCGTGCTTATTTGGTGAGTGCCGGCATGACTGTTCGCGGAGAGCTCGCCCGGGTAACAGGATTAACAAATCCCGATGCAGGCCTTGGAAATTGGGCTCTGGTTGATGAGGGATTTGCGAGCCGACTGGCACCCGGAGTTTACGGACTAAAGGAATTGCAAGGCTGAGTTTATCGGTCCTGACGAGTTTACTTCGGGGCGGTCGGCTCAAGCTGAGGATTCGCCGCCGCCGTATCGTCGCGGAGAGTTTCTTGTTCCAAACTGAGCATTTCGAGCGCCAGCGGAAACTGTTCCTGCGCGGCAGTCAAGCGGCCCAGCATCAACTCGGTCTCTATCTGACTCAACGATCGGTTAGCCGCGGCTTCGATGCTTTGCAAACGCGCCTTCGCCTCAGCCAAACGCACTGTAGCCTCACTTCGAGTCAGATCGAATCGCTGACGATCAGAGTTCAAATCGTTCAGTAGCACGCCGGTATCTATGCCGACCAGATTCCTGGTCCGACTTATTTGCCGCTCGACTTTCAAAACTGCACCACGTGACCTGGCAAGGATTCGCGTTGCGGTCAGACGGGCGGCCAATGTTTCGCAGTAGGCATCAGCCAGCAAAGGGTTTTTCTGTTTGAGTTCGCCCCATACGCTTCGTTCCTCCGACGATAGTTCCACCGAAAACCATGGCACCTCATTGGCAGTGATTCCATCTATTGCCAGACGGTCGCGCAGGCGTGCCTGCCAGCGGCGCCGGTACAGCAAAAGAAGAATTAGCAAAAACAAGCCGACAACTAATCCGGCGCTAAGCGAAACAAAGGAGAGAAGCAGATAGATAGCCGCTGAATCCGTGGTTGCAGAGGCCGCGAATAAAAATAGAAAAACGATAGGCAGCGGAAGCGTCGCCAGCACGAAGGCAAGCCACGGCGTCCAGGCTAATATGCGGGCCGTTCTTTCATCGCCCTGCTTAAGTTTTCCCTGGCCGGTCTGGGTCATATCATTGCCTGTGACTAGCATGAGCATTTGCGGATCTTAGCTGGGAAATCTATGTCACGCCAGTTTCAATCCAGATCCGAGCGAACGATCGCGGATGCTTGTATAATGCCTCCAACACGCAACCCTAAGGAGATTCTATGAAGCGAGTGAAAAACGGAAAAACTATCGGCGCTTTTATTGCCGCAAGCTTTTCTATCGTTCTTCTGTTCGCCAACGATAACACTTTCGCGCAGTCTGGCGACGCCGGAACCGTGTCCGCTCGCCCGGTGACAATTCCAGTGAGCATTCGCGTCAAAGGGCCTGTACTGCCCGAATCTGAGTTAAGGCCGGTTGATTTCACAATCAGCGAAGATGGGGAGCCGCAAACAATTCTGTCCATAAGGGCGATGGGTACCAACTCGCCTATCAACCTCTTGGTGCTGATTCAGGATGATGTCGTGTCGTCAGTCGCGCTCGAAATAAAACCGCTTGCCGAATTCATAAGAAAATTGCCAAGAGGGTCGCGCGTCTCGGTGGGTTATCTGCGCATTGGAAGCTTGCAGGTGCGGCAGAAGTTTACGTCTGATTTGGAGAAGGCAGCTCGTTCGCTGCGGCGGCCACTCGGCTTTTCCATTGCGGCGCCTTACAACCCCTATGTCGAGCTTGTCGACGCGCTGAAGCGGTTTGATTCTCAGCCGGCAGGTAGGCGAGCCGTGTTGATGGTGTCTGACGGCGTGGACGTCTCGCGCGGATTTGATTCAAGTTTTCAAAGTGTCGATCTCGAGCGCGCGATCAGCGAAGCGCAGCGACGAGCTGTGGCTGTCTATGCGTTCTTCGCGCCAACAGTGGCCGCTAATGGAAGCAACCTAATACCTCTCGGCCAAAGCTCGCTGCAAAAGCTTGCCGATCAAACGGGGGGCCGCGCTTTCTTTCAAGGCTTTAATGCACCCACTAGCTTTGATCCTTTTATTAGGGAGCTAAGCGCAGCATTAGACAGGCAGATCGCCCTAACCTACCTTTCGACGCACCCAAAAAAAGGGTTTCATCGCATTAAGATTGTTTCTTTGACGCCTGATGTGGGACTAAATTATCCAGCTGGTTATCGGCGCTAGCGTGAGGGGATTTCACTACTGAACTGTTGCGGGCAGAAGGGAACCACGTCGATCGGTAGCCGTAGCCCAGCCATCGGCCAGCCTGCCAATCATTCCGTGAAAATGAATTTCGCCCTCTGAAAGCACCACGACAACGTCGCCAGCATGGTAGCGGGAATTCTCAAGCTGAAAACGGACGATCGTGGCCTGGCCGTTCTGCTGTTCAAGCGTTTCGTATGAAAAGGTGTCAGCTTCAACCACGTAGGTTTGGGAATTGTTTGCGACTCTTTGCTCGTCTGGCACGTTAGTCTCCTCAGTCTATTTCTTGTTTCGGTTCGCTGGGATTGATTATCTTTTATTGCGTTCATCTTCATTATTGTGGCAATTGCGATATTCGGCAAGCGAGGCTCCGATATGCAAATTTGCGACGCGAGTCCCACCGGCAGCCGCGCGTTACGTAAGAACGCTAAAGTCAAAATCCTAATATTGGCAGGAAGCTAATGAATCTCAATTACGTTATCGACCGAATGGGGGCGAACGCCCGAATATTCAAGAGTTTGGTAAAGGACATAAGCGCGGAACAGGCACGTTGGAAGCCAGCGCCCGACAAATGGTCCATGCTCGAGGTTGTGAACCATCTTTACGATGAAGAAAGGGAAGACTTTCGGCAGCGGCTTGAGTTGGTTTTGACTGACCCCGCTTTGGGCTGGCCCCCGATTGCGCCGCAGGAGTGGGTTAAGACTCGCGCGTACGGTGAACGCGACCTTAATGAATCGCTCGATAATTTCCTAAGAGAGCGCCAGAAATCGTTGGCATGGCTGGGAGGCTTGAAGTCACCGAAGCTCGAATCCCGTCACGAGCGCGAGGCGGGCTCGCTCCGCGCGGGAGATCTTCTGGCCTCGTGGTTAGCTCACGACTTCCTGCACGTTCGTCAGCTCACGCGACTTCAATGGCAATATTTGACCGCCATTGCGAGTCCATTCCAAACGGATTACGCGGGGCCATGGAAAGAGTCGTAACGGACTGAACTGAATAAGAAAGCACGCGCGATGTCTGGAAATGCTTGCGGGATACTTTCGCAAAGATCTAATAGGTTTGGGCGTCACAACCGAGCTGCTGAAGTTACTTAGGTAAACCACGATCGAGAAACCTGGATATACTCGCGATTGTTTTCTCTGGTTGCTCTTCCTGGGGAATATGTCCGCATTCCTCGAATATTTCCAAAACCGAATTCGGGAGCGTCTGGCTGAGGAGTTCGCCCACTTTTAGCGAGATCACTTTGTCATGACGGCCCCACAGGATCAGCGTGGGCACGGAGATCTCCTTGTACTTGTTCACAAGTGCATCAGCGTCGGCAGGAATGCATTGGCGCGCGGTTTCCAACAGCGCATTGCGATTGCCTGGATCTGACAATGGTCGACTATAGGTGGCGATCTGTTGCTCGTTAATTTTTTCTCTATTGTAGAAGGAAAGATTCAAAACGAATTTTACAGTTTGTCTTGCCGGCAGTAAGAAGACCATTGCCTTGCCCAAAAATGTTCGCATCAGTTTTAGGTATCCAGGCAGGTAGTCCTTGTAAGCTCCGGCGTCAATCAATACTAACTTCGACAGTCTCGATGAATCGGTTTCCTGGAGTCGCATCGCTAAAAGTAAAGCCAGCGCACCGCCGTAAGAGTTTCCAATCAACGTTAATTTCCGCCAATCATTCTGCACGATTAGTTCATGAAGCGCGTCAGCGTGATTATGAATAGAGTACTGCTGGTCATCTGGCTTAGCCGAACTCCCAAACCCCTTCAAATCCACAAGAATCAGTTTGTTATATCGGGAAAGAGGATCGATGAAGTAGTGCCACGTGAAGATGCTGGCGCCGAATCCGTGCAGACATAGTATTGGATCGCCACGGCCGTATTCTTCTTTGTAAAGATATTTGGAAGACATGCGGATCTTCTTCGGGCCGCATTAAGTCGCGCGGCACGGGACCCTTGATTTGCAGAACAGGAAAGAAGAAGGGAACTAGCGAACTTTGTGGGGCGGCTAGTGGGACTCGAACCCACGACCTCTTGATCCACAATCAAGCGT
>JBDUCC010000047.1:0-15587 GCA_040003675.1 bacterium
TAAAGTTATCGGACATATTCAACGTGACTGACCCACTCCCTGGAGTTGTAGATTACCCAGATCAAGTTAATACAGTTAGAATGAGGCGCTTTCCCATCTGCAGTTACCGTTTCTAAATAGCACCTTCCGCTGAACTACAGATTGACCATTCCTTCCGGCACAATTCTCGGTCGCTACGAAATCCGTTCCAAAATCGGCGCGGGCGGAATGGGTGAGGTATACCTTGCGCAAGACACATCGGAACTGGGCCGAGCCGTGGCCCTCAAGATCGTGCCGGCTGAAGTTGCGAAAGATAAAGATCGTCTGCAACGTTTGACGCAGGAGGCGCGCACCGTCTCGAATCTCAATCATCCGAACATCCTTACTGTTTATGAGTTCGGCCAGACGGACTCCGCTTCTTTTATTGCCACTGAATACATCGACGGAGTAACGCTGCGAGAACATTTTTCCGGTCGCCGCCTGAAATTAGTCGACGTTTTGGATCTCGCAATCCAGATCGTGGCTGCGCTTAACGCAGCTCATGAGGCCGGAATAACTCATCGCGACCTCAAGCCCGAGAACGTGATGGTCCGTAAGGACCACATTGTAAAAGTGCTCGACTTTGGTCTGGCCAAACTGGCGCCAAACTCCGCGAAGAACGCGATCGACTCCGAAGCCGGGACGAAGGTCTTGGTACAAACGGAGCCCGGACTGGTTATGGGTACGGCGAGTTATATGTCACCCGAGCAATCAGCCGGAAAGCTCGTAGATCAGCGCACCGACATCTGGAGTTTAGGAGTCGTGCTTTATGAGATGTTGGCCGGCCGCGTGCCTTTCCAGGGCAAGGATATTCATCGGCAGATCATCGCCATCCAGGAAGCAGATCCGCCGCCTCTTTCACAAACGGTGGAAGGCGTGCCTGATCGTTTGGAAGAGATTGTATTCAAGTGTCTGGCGAAGGAGAAAGATGAACGTTATCAGACTGCCAAAGACTTGCTGATTGATCTGCGTAACCTCAGACGCAAACTCGACGTGGATGCGGAAATTGAACGCACCGTCGCGCCGGGACTCCGGAACACGAGTGGCGGCGCCCCGCAGGCGAGCACGCAAGGTTCGCAAATGAACGCCGCGACAACTCGCGCGGCCCAACTTTCCACTACTTCCAGCGCTGAGTACGTTGTCAGCGGAATCAAACAGCACAAACTTGCGACGGCCATCGTGGTCCTGGTGCTCATAGCCGGAGTCATTGGCCTCGGTGTTTTTATGCGCACGCGCAACACGGAGGGCGCCATCGATTCAATTGCCGTGCTGCCTTTTGAAAACAGGAGCAACGTTGCCGATACAGAATATCTTTCCGACGGTTTGGCTGAGTCGCTGATTTATCGACTTTCACAGCTTCCCAATTTGAAAGTCAGCCCCACCAGCTCAATTATGCGTTACAAGGGCAAAGATACGGACGTGAAGACAATCGCCGGCGAACTCGGCGTCAGTGCGGTGATGACCGGGCGCATTGCTCAACGGGGCGATAATCTGACTATCAGTGTGGAACTGGTTGACGTGCGAAATAACAAACTGTTGTGGGGCGAGCAGTATGATCGGAAGATGTCAGATCTGCTGGCAACGCAGCGTGAGATCGCCTCGACTATTGCTGAGAAGTTGCAGGTGAAACTTTCCGGCACTGATAACAAAGGAATCGCCAAACGCTACACTAACGATAACGAAGCGTATCAACTCTACCTTAAGGGCCGCTTCTACTGGAACAAACGCACGGCAGAAGACCTCAAGAAGGCCATCGAGCTTTTAACGGCGGCCACGGAAAAGGATCCTAATTTTGCTTTGGCTTACGTCGCCCTCGCCGACTGTTATGCAGTTTTGAGCGAATACGCCGGGACTCCAACAAGCGAAACGCTCCCACGATCGAAAGCATATGCCGAACGAGCCTTAGCCATCGACGCTCAATTGGCGGAACCTCACGCTACCTTGGGATCGATCAATGATGATTCGTGGCAATGGGGCGACGCAGAAAAAGAATACAAACGGGCGATCGAGCTCAATCCGAATTATCCAACGGCGTATCATTGGTATTCAATTTTGCTCAAAACTCTGGGGCGAAATGACGAGGCTGCCGCGATGATCAAACGGGCCCAGGAGCTTGACCCACTCTCGAGCGTGATCGGCGTGAACGTTTCGAGAATGTATCAACTGCAAAATAACCACGAGGCAAGCATTGAAAATAGTCTCAAGATAATTGAACTCGATCCAAATTTTGGCCCGGCTTATGAATATCTGGCACTGTCATATCTAAAACGAGGGCAGCACGCGGAAGCCATCGCGGCGGCGCAAAAAGCAGTCGACTTAACTAACAGATCGGGCATCGCAGTTGGTGATTTGGGTTTCGTTTATGCAGTTGCAGGGAAACGGGCCGAGGCAATCGACAAAATAAAAGAGCTGGAAGAAAAATACACTCGAAAGGAAGCGGTTGGACAATATATAGCTGCCGCCTATGTGGGCTTGGGCGATAAGGACAAAGCGTTTGAATGGTTGGAGAAAGACTTCCAGGCCCGAAACGGAAAGCTTTCGGAAATCCGATGGCAAATGCAGTTCGAACCACTTCGAGACGACCCGCGCTTTAAAGATTTAATGAAGCGAATTGGTTTGCCACAGTAACTGAGACGCCTTCATGCAAAAGGAAGCAAAAATCGAAACCAGCACGTCACCCGCGTTGAGCGATTATGACGCGATTACCAATACGGTTCAGAACTACATCAATGGCGGCAAGACTGGACGCACTGCCGAAATGAAGGTTGCCTTCCATCCGGATGCAACCATCTTTGGTACATCGGACCTGATCTGTTCACCGGCCCAATCCAGAACTTTTTGACTAGAATAATCAGAATGGTCCAGCAACCGAACTGCAGGGCCGGATTACCAGCATCGATCTAATCGAGACGGTTGCTACTGTGCGGTTGGAACGCGACAACTGGAGCGTTACATCGGTTCACAGATCTCTTTACGCTATTAAAAGTCGATGGCGAATGGAAGATTATCAACAAGTGTTCCATCTTCATCCCGAAAACTAGAAAAAGGAAAGAGCCATGAAAAGGAACTCCCCTGCCAGGTTGTTTGCTTGTGCCGTCGTCGTGGCCCTCAGCATCGCAGCGCATGCGCAAAAGCCTTGTGCGACAGCTTCGAAGTTTGGGCCAGACGATCAGGTCGGCAATCTTAATTATGTGACTCCGGCGAAAACGCTTGCAGCTTCAAAGCTGGTAACGCGCGGCAAGGCTTATCGACTCGGGATCGAAACAAACAAGAACACGCCTGCATACGGGACGCGCACCTTCGCGATAACGGTGCTGCAGCCAGGCCAGGCGGGCGGAGCCACGCTCGGCCCTACGAAAACGACTTACAACGACGACATCATCACGGGCTGGGTGGGCGTTGGCTCGCAGATTGACGGCTTCGGCCACGCCGGTATCGACAGTCTTTATTTCAATTGCAACAAGGCTGCCGACTTTACTATGCCCGACGGCTTGAAGAAGCTGGGCATTGAGAATGTGCCCGCGGTTGCCACGCGTGGCGTGCTGCTCGACATGGCCGGTTACTTCAACACCGACATTGTGAAGGAAGGCACGGCGTTCAACCGAGCGGAAATCGAAGGAGCGATGAAGCGGCAGGGCATCCGATCGATCGAAAGAGGCGACGTCGTACTTTTCTACACGGGATGGCAAAAGCTTCTGGGGAAAGACAACAAGCGTTTCGTGAACGTCAACCCAGGGCTCGGCCGTGAAGGAGCAAGGTATCTTGCCTCGCTGGAGGTGGCGATGGTTGGCGCGGACACGTCGAACTTTGAAGTGATCCCGTTCGAAAAGGACGCGGGCCTTTATGAAGTCCACCAGATCCTGCTGGCGCTCAACGGAATTCACATACTTGAGAACATGAATACCGAAGAGATGGTCAAGGATCAGGCGTGGGAATTCCTGTTCACGCTCGGGCCGCCGCGAATAACCGGCGGCGTGCAGGCAATCATTAATCCGATCGCGATTAAGTAGTTAACCGTAAATGAATTTGAGCCTCGACCTGCGAATTGTCTGTCTTGAGTAGTATCTCTTGCCGTTATAAATATCTGTGAAACGCTGCCCCCAATGTAATCCCGTCGAGATAGGCGATTCTCTCGTGTTCTGCCGCACGGACGGCACGTCACTCGTCAGTGATTCACTTCCCTTTCCGAGTGAAGCAGGGACAGCGAGGCTTGGCTCAGCACCCACTGAAATCGAGACCAGCATCCTTCCTCATGCGACAGATGGAAACGTGAGTCGCTCAACGGGTCCAACCACAGTCCTACCGTCACCAACATCGTCGACCGGAACGCGCGAACTTACAAAACCAAAGCGTGGTTGGGTTGCGATTGCGTTTGTTGCGTTGATCGCTGCGACGGTTTGTATCGCTGGTTATTTCTACTTCACGAGAAGAACGCAGACCACAATCCAATCAATGGCCGTGATGCCATTTGTTAATGAGAGCGGCAATGCGGATATCGAATATCTTTCGGACGGCATGACCGAAATTACTTTTCCCCCGTGTTGGTGCGACCACAATCCGAGTAATGATCTGCGCTTAGCCGGCAGAGTAGCACCTACCTTCAAGTTAGCTTATTCACGAACATTATAGGCGTATGTGTGATAGCGTACAGACGCACGTATCTCGTCTGGCTTATGGGTCACTCTTGTCCGATTTAGGATCGATTCTCTCCTGAAAAGCCGCACTCTCCAGCACAGTTCAGCTGGCGACTCTATTCGCGATACATTGCGCCTTGTACTTAACTAGGAAGCGCCGGACAACACACGGCGGAGTACAAAACCGAAGTCCAGCTATGCGCAAAGATGGGGTGACCGACAAGTGAAACGCAGATTTTCAATTACTGTGGCAACGGCAGGCATATTAATGACCTTGCTCATGACGCTCGCCTCAAACCCAGCTCGGACTTTCTCGAAACCATCACCGCAATCGCTTCAAGTTTTATCAGCTACGCTCACCGCATCTCCCGGGGCATATGACGGACAGTGTCCGGTGACGATCATGTTCAGCGGCAATATTACAGTTAAGGGTAAGGGTCAGGTTACGTACACCTTCGTCCGCAGCGACGGCGCGACCGGGCCTGTTTATACCTTGGATTTCAATGGGGAAGAGACGAAACCTGTAAACACCACCTGGACACTAAGCCCCCCGACATTCAATGAGTGGGTGGCCATCAAGATTCTCTCGCCGAACCAACTAGAGTCCGAGCGCGCGTTCTTCAAAGGAACTTGTTTCAATTCAAAGCCTGCGGCAGAGCCTACTCTCCCGACGCCTACCTTTTCAAAACCGCCCCAGTCATCGCTTCAAGTTGTATCGGCGACGCTTAAGTCATCGCCAGAGGTGTACGACGGAAAGTGCCCGGTGACGATTGGGTTTCGCGGCGACATCAACGTAAAGGGGAGCGGCCAGGTCCAATACACTTTCTTCCGCAGCGATGGCGCGGCCATGCCCGTTTTCACTCTGGACTTCAATGGCGAAGAAACAAAATCCGTTGACACCTCCTGGACACTAAGCCTTCCTGCATTCAATGGCTGGATGGCCCTCAAGATTCTCTCGCCAAACGAACTGGAGTCCAACCAGTCATTCTTCAAAGGAACTTGCATTGAGCCCGCCGCATCGTCAGATGAAAAAGCGACCGTGGTGCCCGGATTAATGCAACAAGCGCCCCGAATTGAACCAGGCCCAGTCAGTACCGGACGAAACTGGGACTTCGAAGAAGGACTCGCCGGTTGGGCGGCAACGGGCGAAGCTTTCACACTTCAACCCACGATGGGAGACAACGTTGTCGCCGCACGCGTGCGTTCGGACATGACGCTGGAGCGCGGCGGCATCGGCGGCGGCTATTGGAAGCGTGTTCCTTACCCAATCGGCCACCATCTTGAGGCATGGATCGGTACCAACGAGAACCATCCCAATGCGGCCACCTTGCTCGGAGTAGTAGGTGGAGATGGCATAACCGGAACTTTGACGTCAGGCGACTTCCCGCTGGACGAGGCGCATCGCTTCATCGCGTTTGTCGTGGGCGGAGGACGCGACGTGGCAACGGAAAGGGTCGAGCTTCAAGTCCGTGGCGAGAATGATGCCGACGTGGTGGAACTTACGCGCATCGTTAGCGCAAACCGCGACGCCGCTGCGGGACTGGCGACGCTGTTCGGCGGGAACGCTCAAGCGCGCGTTAACGGAGTTGGTTCGCGTGACGGCAACTACGTCATTGCACTCACCGCAAGCGGACAGAACTCGGAAGTCATGCGGCCAATCGTCTTCGAGGTGCCCGCCACTTTGCGGGGTAAGGTGGGACGTATTCGAATTGTGGACAACTCGAGTGGCGAGTGGGGCCACATTAATGCCGACGATTTCCGGTTCGGAGCTACGCGACCGCCCGACCGCAACCCGCGACTCTGGGGGTTCGCCGATACGCACGCTCATCCGATGAACGATCTCTCCTTCGGCGGGAATGTGGTCCAGGGATCACTATATGCGCGCGATGGATCGCCCTATGCCAGTGACAGTTATCGGAAAACGGCCCTGCCGCCTATGTTCGAGCACATTGAGTGGGCGCAGCTCGGAGCGTTGGCTGGACTGCTCTCGCCTTTGCTTTCGGCATCCACCACTGCTGCACACGGCCGTGACACTGCAACGGGCCGTCCCTCAATCCCGGGCATTCCTGCACTCGGTCCGGTCGGGGGCGCGATAGCCGGCGAAGCCGCCCGCGAGTTAACGCGCACCATGCGCAGCGGCTATCCAGAACTACAGGGCTATCCCTCGTTCACCCAAGTGGCGGGACAGCAGATGTACGGCGAGTGGATCCATCGGGCCTACGACGGTGGTCTACGTCTCATGTCCGCGCTCGCGGTTAATAACTGGTTGGCCAGCTCGCATCCGATCAAGCGGGCGGTACTGGGGACTTCAGCACCGGAGGATGACAAAGGAAGCGCCGACGTGCAGGTGGCAGACATCAAGGCCTGGGCCGCACGACCAGAGAACCATTCCTGGGTGGAAGTCGCATTGACGCCGGCGGACGCACGTCGAATCATCGGCGAAAACAAGCTAGCTATTGTCATCGGGCTCGAGCTCGACGTGCTCGGAAACTTCGTTCCCAACGGCAACTTCAAGGAACCCGGCGTGGTGGTCATGCCGGACGATGCCCATGAATCCGAGCAGCGTGCCCTTATCAGTGGGGAGCTTGACCGCCTCTACCTTCGGGGCGTGCGGCAAGTCGGGATGTTTCACTACGTGAGCGGCGTTTGGGGCGGGGCCGGTATGTCCCAACGTTTGTTCAATGAAGTCAACCGGAAGGTCACCGGAAACAATGCCCAGGTCGAGAGCGGCGTTGCGGAAGGTATCCGCTACCGGCTTGATATGGATTCATGGGGAATCGACGGCATCGCGAGCCGCACCCTGGTAACGGGAGACGGGCCGGCTAGACAATCGGATCCGACCTGGGAAAGCACGAGGCTTGGCCACATGAATGCCATGCCGCTAACCCAGGCGGGCAGAATCATGTTCGATGAATTGGCGCGACGGGGAATGCTTATTGACCTTGATCATGCAGGACAAAGGTCAACCAACGAAATGCTGGCACGAGCCATGGAGCAACATTACCCGGTTATGTCGTCCCACACCGACTACATGGAGCTGGGCTTCACCGGGCCTGGTGACTTTTCGCACGGCGCGACTGCCGATAACGATGCGGAGAACCTGCGGCTCTTCGATACCACTACCCTTGGACCGCTGCGCCACGAGGGGATGGCCAGCCGCCACAAGATCGAAACTATCGCCGATCTCGGAGGGACCACTGGCGCGATCATGTGGTTGCCGCGGAGGAAGAGTTGGGGCAACGCAGTCCCCAACGACTGCGACGGATCGTCGAAGACCTGGGCCCAGGCTTACCAGTATGCGGTGGATGTGACGCGCGGCCGCGGCGTAGCCCTCTCGACAGATCGGATCACGCTCGAGCCCCGCTTTGGCCCCAACGCCGCTTATCAGCTGGGCCAGGAAAGCAACTCGATGCCGAACCGGGATGAGCGTCGTTTCCAACAAGTCTACGCGCAGCGGAACGGCGTGCGTTACGACTCTCCCCTCCGCGAGTGGCGCGCCTATCGCTTCGCTGCAAAGTCTGTCTCGGCTTGGCAAAAGACTCCAATTCACGACTCGATTTCCTCTAGCTGGGAGTCAAGGCCCGCAGAGCATGGGGATGCGTGGACCGCGCTCGGGGCGTGGGCAGCAGGCCGCAATCCACGGACGATGCGGGATCACGGCATCGATGGCGGCCCGCGGGTAATCGACTACGCTTGGGGGTTCGGTGCTACAAGCGAGTCGGATCTTGAATCAGACGGCGGAATTCATTTGTCCACTACCTTGGATTCGCGCTATGCGGCCTACTGCGTGAAAATGGGGATTATGCCAAGCGCCCTGACGCGGTTCCGTAACGCACCGGGCATTTGGGAGCAGTACTGGTGGGTGAAGAGAGTGTGGGACGAATGGCAAAGTATGAGCGGCAGCAACGAGCCGTTGCGCAGACACGTGTTCGGGAACCGCGACTTCGACATCAACATCGATGGGCCCGCGCACTATGGGATGCTTCCTGACTTTTTGCAGGACGTAGCGAACTCGCATCCTCGGCCCGCTGAAGTCGGCGCATACTTCGACCCACTTTTCCGCTCTGCCGAGAGCTACATTGAAATGTGGGAGAAGGCACGAAGATCCGCCGGGCTCGATCGCTGAGAGCCATCATCGTAATCGATAAACGGATTCGCTCTAGTTAAAGGAAGTGGTTTCGATCGTTCGTAAATGACCCGCGGATTTGCGGGCTTGGCTTTCTCGAGAAGTTTGCTCAATTGGCCAGGCGACGCTCAAAAAAAACTCTCTGTCGGTGGACTCACTAATTACATTTGCAATCTGAGCCTTTACCGCCGTGATTCTCCGCATAATTATCGGCGTCTGAAAGAGAGTCAAATTCGGCCAAGAGACAAACATTAGATCCGCGTGCATTCTTTTCCTGTTCGACAGTGCGCTGCTCGACTTCAAGTTTTCCATTGGCGCAAAAGACTCTATATTTTGAGTCAACCGCCATATTATTTGGCGCCAATGTTGGCACGCCAACGACTGTAGCCAAAGCAATCAGAAGCGTTATCGCTGAACCCAAAATAAGGTTGGTAGTTTTCTTCATTGAATATTCCTCCTGCTGGTTGAAACGATTATTGAGCGACGCACTTTCTAACCTCCAGAGAGGGCTGTGTCAAGATTTTTCCGTGGACCCACGCTTCATCCTTCACTTTTTCCTTCCTACTTTCCCTGCTCTCTAAACTCTAACTTGCTGCTTTCCGATTTCCGTTTATGTGCGTTACTCTGCGGCTAATTGATTTCAGATTAGAATTAATTCCCGGCGAGCGGCCAAACATGCGCAGACTGCTTGTTTTCAATTCAGTAACTGCCGACGGTTACTTTACAGATAAGAATGGCGACATGAGCTGGGCCCACCGGCCAAGCGATCCGGAGTGGGACGAGATTGTCGCCGGCAATGCAAAGTCGGGAGGCGAACTGCTGTTGGGCCAATATGCGGGGCAAGCCGCGACCTATCGTGCGGCGCAGCCATTATCGAAATAGGAGGAATCATCGTGCGCTCGGCGAAAGTCATTCTTTGCGTTCTGAGTATTTTTAGCGTCTGCGGCCAGGCGCAGCGAGTTTCCGGTCAGGGTTCTGTCCCAACACCTGCAAACAGCCAAGTGCGTTTGCAGAGCAAAGGCACTGCCCCAAACCAGAAGCGCATCGTAATTGCGGTGAGCACGCTGCTCGACGGCAAGGGAAATGTGCTGAAGAACACGCGCATCGTGATCGAGGGCGCAAAGATTGTTCGCATTGATTCAAAGGCCACGCCGGTCGATTACGATCTGCGCGGCTTCACAGTAATGCCTGGTTGGATTGACGCGCACGTGCATATTACCTGGAGTTTTGGTCGTGACGGTAAGAATGCTGGTGCGAGCGAAACAACACAGGAAGCCGCATATTCAGCGGCGGCAAATGCCTGGGTAACGTTGCTGGCCGGTTTCACCACCGTCCAAAGCGTTGGTTCGCCAAACGATCTTCCCTTGCGCGATGCGATCGCGAAAGGCATGTTGCCCGGGCCGCGGATTCTGACGGCCGTCGAACCACTCATCGGGCAAGGCGATAAGACTGGCGGCCCGAACGAAATTCGCGCTTTCGTGAGAAAGCAGAAGCAGGCAGGCGCCGACGTCATCAAAATCTTTGCGTCACAGAGCATTCGCCAGGGCGGCGGCATGACCCTTTCGCAGGAACAACTGAACGCGGCCTGTGATGAGGCGCGGAAACAAAACTTGCGCACCCTAGTGCACGCCTACAAAGACGCTGTCCGCACCGCGACGCTTGCCGGCTGCACAGAGATCGAGCACGGCACATTAGCGACGGACGACGATTTGAGATTGATGGCGCAGAAAGGCGTCTATCTCGACCCGCAGGCTGGCTTGGTGATCGAGAACTATCTTCTTAACAAGGAAAAGTTTCTCGGCACGCCCGGTTATGCCGCGGAAGGTTTTGCGGCGATGGAGCGGGTCCTGTCGCTGAACCACGAGCTAGTGCGACGCGCGGCCAAAGTTCCCAAACTGAAGATCGTTTTCGGCACGGATTCGTTGGCCGGTTCGCACGGTCGCAACGCTGAGGAGTTCATCGATCGCGTGCGCGACGGCGGCGTTGATCCGATGGACGCGATGGTCTCCGCCAACTCGCTTGGCGCTGAGGCACTCGGCCTGGGCGATCAGATTGGCTTGATTGCATCTGGCCTCCAAGCCGACATCATTGCGCTCGATGGCGATCCATTACAAGACATTACCGCCGTGCGCCGGGTTGTCTTTGTTATGAAGGGCGGCATTGTTTACAAGAATGCGCCGCGCAAAACGACCAAGTAAGGGAATAGTTCAAGAAACAAAGTCTCGGCTTGAATGGTTTCTTTGTTTCTACCCTTTCAGCACGATCAATTGGCTTCTTCCCTAATCGGATCTATTCCAAATAGTGCACAATCCCAAGTGGGCATCGCACATCGTTTAGTTTTCCCGCGCTTGTTTTTTACCGCCAGCCCGCTTTCTGTCTAAACCTACAAATAGTTGAAGTTCGAGCGCGTGTTGCGCGCAGTGAGCAGATGGCACGGTCATTGCTCAAGTAACTTTCGCAGCGCGTCGTCACACTCCGGTAGGAAGAGAAGCGACGCGCTAACGTTTGGAAATTGCAGAAGACGAGAGTTGAGGGTATCGAGATGAAAACAGCTATCACGAGTCGCGTTTCAAAGAATTTCATCAGCTTAATGATTCTGGTGGCAGTGCTTGCAGCGACCGTCGTGCCGGCGTTGGGCCAAACAAAACGCAGGCCCCGCCTGCGCCGCTCAACACGCACCAAGGTCGTGCGTGCAGCCACGCCGCCAGTTGTTTATTACAGCGTCAATACTGGTCAGGTAATACGCGTGCGCATGAATCAGACGATCACCTCCGAGACCGCGCGAGTTGGCGATCAGTTCACGACTACTGTTGTTGTTCCAGTTTACGCGAGCGGCATTGAAGTCATTCCCGCGGGCAGCGAGATCGTCGGTCGAGTGACAACTGTTAACCGCGCCTCGCGCAAGAGCAAAGCGGGAACAATCGGCGTTCATTTTGTTTCATTGCGACTGCCAACGGGAATTACGCGTGCTATCAATGGCGACCTGACCGACGTTGCGACGAACGATGTTTCTGCCGACAACGAAGGAGAAGTTTCAGGCCGTTCCGCGATGAAACGCAACGTCGTATTCATCGGTGGTGGCGCCGCGACCGGGGCACTAATAGGTGCGATAGCCGGCGGCGGTAAGGGTGCAGGAATTGGCGCTCTTGTTGGCGGTGGTTTGGGCGCAGCCGGTGCTGTCTTCTCGAAAGGACACGAAGCGGTCGTGAAATCAGGCACAGAGTTTGGCGTTGTTCTTAACCAAACGCTTTCCTTGCCTGCCGCGAATGTTCGGTAGTTTTTCAAGTCGCAAACAAGCGGTTTGCGTTACAGGATCGGCGACCCTTGCGGTTGCCGATGCGAAGGAGCCCGCAAGCGAAGGGGAGAGCGCGGGCGGGTTCCATCAAAATCGGTCGTCCCTGTCATAACGTAAGTAGACGACCAAAACGAAAACCCGTCGCGAAGGGGAGAGCGCGGCGGGTTTTTCGTTTTTTCGCGATTGTGTTTTTTGAAGGTTGAAAAGATAGACACGATTTTCCATTTGCCATTTTCCATTTTTCATCTCAATTTGGCGGCAGGGTGCCACCGACGAACTGAGTTTTAGGGTAGGGATAAACTGGGAATGAAGTAGTACCTCCACGCGGGCATGAAATTGACGGCACTACTTAGTTAACTAACAATGGCAAATGAGAAATGGCAAATCCAATTTGCTTCCGCGCGTGGAAATTGAATTGCCTTGCGAAAAATGTCTGGTCCTACTTCGCGGACGCAGGCCGTTGCTTGGTATCAGTAATGCGCGTGTAGTTGGGATTGAGGTAGACCACGCGCCCACCGACGATGGTTGCGACTGATGCGCCCGTCATGGTGCGGTTGTGAAACGGAGTGTTCCGGCTTCTGGATTTTGATTGATTGACATCGAAAGTCCATTCGCAAGCAGGATCCAGTATCGTTATATCCGCGTGCGCGCCGGCCGTCAGACTGCCACGATCTTTCAAGCCAAATATCCGCGCCGGATTTGTGGAGCAAAGCGTTACCAGTCGCTCAAGGTCTAAGACGCCTTGCTGAACCAGGTCGAATGCCAAGCCAATAGCGGTTTCCAAGCCGGTGATGCCAAACGGCGCTTCATCAAACTCCAACGCCTTCTCGTCCGCGTGATGCGGCGCATGATCGGTGGCAATCGCGTCAATCGTGCCGTCGCGCATTCCTTCGAGCAATGCATCCACATGATCACGACTGCGCAATGGCGGACTCATCTTCATATTGGTGTCAAACTCGGCAATCGCTTCGTCGGTGAGAGACCAGTGGTGTGGGGCAATTTCGCAGGTCACTGGCAGGCCCGCTTCCTTGGCGCGGCGAACGGCGTCCAACGATCCGCGCGTGGAAATATGCGCGATGTGAACTGCAGCGCCTGTCAGTTTTGCGAGCACACAATCGCGAATAACGTGCACATCTTCCGCCGCGGCCGGCATACCTTTTAAGCCAAGTAACAGCGACCAGTGGCCTTCGTGCATAACACCGCCGGCGCTTAACGTCGGATCCTGACAATGATCGATGACTGGAAGATCAAACCCGCGGGCATACTCCAGCGCGCGCCGCATCATGCCCGCGCTCGCAACGGGACGGCCGTCGTCTGAAACAGCCACTACGCCGGCGCTTCGCATCTCGCCCATCTCGGCCAGTTCTTTTCCATTTGAACCTTTTGTCAGTGCACCGATGGGAAAGACATTTGCGAGTTGCGCATGTTGCGCCTGTTCGATAACAAATCTGGTTACCGCAGCGCTATCGTTTACGGGATCTGTATTCGGCATCGCGCAGACGCTGGTCCAACCGCCGGCCACTGCGGCCGCGGCGCCGCTGGCGATAGTTTCCTTGTACTCAGCGCCGGGTTCGCGCAAATGCGTGTGCATGTCAATGAAGCCCGGCGCAACTACCAGACCTGTAGCGTCGAGAAGCTCGGCGCCTTCCGGTGTTTGCTCACCTCGGCCCAATAGGCCAACCACCCGCCCATCTTCAACGAGCAGATTTCTGCCGGTGTTAATTCCCTGCGCCGGGTCAATCACATAGCCGTTTGTGATTAGGAGTTTCATTTTATCTAAGCAAACTGCTAGTTTGCGGTCTTCGTAAAGCAAACTTTAGTTTGCGGTCGTGCGTAGCGATCCGGTTTCTCTGTACCGGAACTCTTCCATGCAAGTTATTCGTTCCGTTCCACCGCCAACTTACAGTTTGCTTTACGTGGTCAGTGCCCCTTCTCTTCCGTTTCGGTGTGCGCTCCAGCCAGCAAATAGAGCACGGCCATGCGCACTGCCACACCGTTAGTTACTTGATCAAGAATCAGTGAACGACTGCTGTCGGCGATTTCCGAAGATACTTCGATACCACGGTTCATTGGTCCGGGATGCATCACAATTGCGTCCGGCGCCGCTCGCTTCAGTTGGTCCACATGCAATCCATAATGAATTGCGTATTCACGCATTGAGGGGAAAAACGCTTCCTGCTGCCGTTCGCGTTGTATGCGCAAAATCATCACGACGTCGGCGCCCTCGATGGCGTCTTCAATTCGCCGCTCCACGCGTAGACCGTTATCCACCAACTCGCCAAATTCATCCGGGACAAGCGTGCCGGGACCCGCAATACTTACGGAGGCGTTCAATTTAGTAAGTAGATGAACGTTCGAGCGAGCGACCCGGGAATGCAGCACGTCACCGATAATCGCCACCTTTAATCCTTCAATACGTCCTTTGTGTTCGCGAATTGTTAGTGCATCCAACAAAGCCTGAGTGGGGTGTTCATGCGAGCCGTCGCCCGCGTTAACAATAGGCGCATTTCCCATTCTCGCGAGATGATGCGGCGCCCCGGCCATTGCATGACGGACCACGATACAGTCGGGCGCCATCGCTTCGAGATTTCGCGCCGTGTCGAGCAAAGTCTCACCCTTGCTGACGCTGGAGGTCGAGACGCTGATATTGATCGCATCGGCGGAAAGACGTTTGGCTGCAATTTCAAACGAAGTACGAGTGCGAGTTGACGATTCGAAAAAGAGGTTGATAACTGTGCGTCCACGCAACGCAGGGACTTTTTTGACTTCGCGCTTTGAGATATCGCGAAACGAGTCAGCCGTATCAAGCAGATGAGTAATCTCGCTCGGCTCGAGTTCGCGGATTCCTAATAAATGTTTGCGACTAAAATTCATTGTTTGTTGTCAGTGGTCCGTTGTCAGTTGTGCAACGAATTTTTCGCTCCTATCGAGTTAGGGTAAGCATTGAGCGTGGGAGCCAACTCTTCAATTATGGGCTTGAGTAAATCAGTCTGCGAGGAGGTTAACAGGCTTCTCTTATGAGCGCGCCGCAACCAATGCTTGACTTCGTTTAGTGAACCTCGGGCCATCCGTACAAACCTCTTATTGTCCAGGAATCTTCCCCGGCCCGCTCCCTCAGCGATATTTGCACCGATACTATCACCTGCCCGTACCAGTTGTTTGCCTACCGTATCCCGTGCAAAGTAATTCCAGTGCATTACTATTTCCCACAACTCGTCCGCTAATTTCTCTGACAATCGGTACACGCGCAGCTTCTCGAAGTTTGTCCGTTCCATTTTTGCCTCCTCAGAAAACGCCTATTCCGAATTACCTAAGGATGGCAAAACTAAGAACCACGGACTACTGACAACGGACTACTGACGATTTGAAAAAAATACAAAAAAAGCGGCCATCGCTGGCCGCTGGTTGCTTCAAGTTGTTCCCGTCGCCGGTCTTTCGACGATTACCACGCCTTCTTCCTCGTCAAATTCCTGGAGCATCACCTTGATGATCTCGCTCTTTTTCGTCGGCACCA
>JBDUCC010000048.1:0-15500 GCA_040003675.1 bacterium
AATGGATAGCGATCGCCGGCAACGTTATTAAAGTAGCCATCGAAGTCGCGCCCCAGCACATCAACGATGTAGTCCGCGGCCGACCCGCCGCCGTTAAAGCGTTCGTCAACCACGACTCCTTTCTTTTCCTGTTGCGAAAAGTAATAACGATTAAAGCTCGTGTAGCCGGGTTGGCCCGTGTTTGGAAGATAAACATAGGCGAGTTGTCCGTTAGAAAGTTTTTCCACGAGGCGCCGGTTGGATTCGACCCAGGCGCGCGTGCGAAGAGTTTGTTCACTCGTAACCGGGACAACCGTGATGTTCCGCGCGCCCTCCATCGTTGGTTTGTTATTAACCGTCAATGAAGTCTGTCGCGTTGCCGTGCCATCCAACAAACGAAAGATATTGTCAGGCGCCTTCAACTCCACGCCGTTGATCGCAAGAATGTAGTCGCCCACGTTCACATTTGCGCCGGGCGCTGCCAGCGGCGCGCGCAGTTCTGGATTCCAACTCTCGTTATCGTAAATGCGCGTGATTTTGTAGCGGCCTTTGTCAATTTCAAAGTCAGCGCCCAGCAGGCCACCCAGTGATTGCGGCAGGTCCGGCATCTCGCCGCCACGCACGTATGAATGGCCGATCGCGATCTCCGCTCCCATCATATCGAGTAAATAATTGAGGTCGGCGCGATGCATTACGTAAGGCAACAGTTGCTCGTACATCGCTTTCATCTTCGGCCAATCGGCGCCGTGCATGTTGGGCACATAGAGATAGTCGCGCTGATTGCGCCATCCTTCATTGAAGATTTGTTTGAATTCTTGTTTTGGATCGAGAAACATTCGTAGCCGCACGGTAAGGCGACCTGCGCCTGCCGGCGGCGGCGTCTTGTTGGCGTCAACTATAAACAGAGATGGCGGCGTTGGCGGCGTGCCCGCTGCAGCTTGCGCACCAACTCCCGGCACCGGCGTACGATAAGTCAGCTTATATCCGTCCGCACTAACGTCATATGCCGCGACGCCGCTGGTAAACAGCGCTGCTTTACGATCGCTTAAGCGGTAACGCCACAGATCGTTTCCTCTTGGGGCAGTCACGCCCTCCTGACCGCGCGGATTGCTGCTTTCAAGAAAGAAGACAGTGCCGTCAGCCCCCGCGCGCAAGTCGTGGTACTGACGCTCGGGAATCCCAGTTATTGAAACGACGCGTTGTTGTATTTCAGCGAAATCGATTTGCACGTTGACTGGCGAGCGCGGTCGTCGCGGTGTTTGAGTTTCGCTCTGTGATGTTTCCGCGGACGCATCGGAAGCAGCAGCATCGGTACGATTGTCCCGGGCGCTGTTGGACGGCGTGGGATTGCCCGTGCCTACGCCCTTGTCTTCGTCGCTTTCTGGAAGCAGGGGACTTGGGTCAGACTTTTTCAAAACCGCAACGTACAGTCCAAAATTTTCGTCATGATCGTAAGACGTCATGTCGAGCCATTGCGAGCCCAAACCGAAGTCGGTTGAGGCGAGAAACCACAAATACTTTCCGCTCGCATCCCACGCGGGCCAAACCGCGTCTGCCAATCCATCGGTGACTTCCCTTGTTTCGCCAGTATCGATGTTGCTGACAAAGATGGCGTGATAGAGAGAGCGTAAACGGCTGGAGTAGGCTATCCACTTTGAATCCGGACTCCATACCGGATTAAGGGTGCGCTGTGGCACCATCCACGGATCGTTGCCCACTACTTTTGCCCGGCCACTAGCGACGTCGAGTACCCAAACGTGCAGGTTGGTGTCCGTGAAGACTAATTTCTTTGAATCAGGCGACCATGAAGGCGTGTAGTAGTGTGTCGGATTTTGCAGAATAATTTCGCGCGGCGGCGTCAACCCGTCTTGCGCTTCGATGTAAAGCCGGTACTCGCCGGATTTATCGCTGAAGTAAGACACATATTTTCCGTCAGGCGACCACGCTGGATCGCGTTCAGCCGAAGCGCTGGAATTAGTCAGGTTACGGATGTCGCCTTTCTCTGCAGGAATAGTGAATATTTCCCCGCGTGCTTCGACTACGACACGTTTACCGGTTGGCGAGAGTGCCATATTGCTCATCCGAGTGGTTACGTCTTTCCAGTTTGGCATCATCCACGGGAAATCGCCGGTCGCTGTGATTTCTACAATGTGTTCGCTGCCGGTCCGGGGATCGAGCTCGTGGATGAAACCGCCCTGCTCAAAAACCAGGGCACCCGCTCCCGAGTCGATTGCCTTCACATCAAAGTCAGTAGACTTAGTTAACTGCGTCAGTCTTTTTGACTTCGTATCGTAGGCCCAAACGTTCGCCACGCCACTGCGGTCGGAAATAAAGTAGACAGTGTCGTCCAACCAAACTGGATCGACATCCTTCGAATCGGTCCATGGCGGCGAAATCAGATCGTAGGTTTTGAGATCCACGATCCAGATTGGGCGATTCTGTCCACCGCGATAGTTGCGCCGCTCTTCGTCCCATGAGTTGTTCATGCGATAAGCGATGCGCGATCCATCCGCTGAGATCTTTCCCTGGTAAGCGCGCGGCAATGGCAGCGGGGCTTCAACGCCGCCCTCAAGCGGCACAGTCCAGAAACGGGGCGCAGCACCAGGTGTCCACGAGGCTCGCGGGGATGCGAAAACGATGGACCGGCTATCCGGTGTCCAGCCTTGAACCTGATCAACGCCGGAATGCCAGGTCAAACGCTTGGGCTCGCCGCCGTCAGCTGCGACAACGTACACGTCAAGATTGCCCGCGTACTCGGCGCTGAATGCAATCCACTTTCCGTCCGGCGAAAAATGGGGATTGATTGTCTGGCCCTGAAAGCTGGTTATGCGGCGCGCGCTGCCACCGGTGCGCGGTACAGTCCAGATGTTGTTCCCATAGGCAAAAGCGATTTGCGTCGCGCTAACAGTCGGCGTGCGCAATAGCCGCGTTGCGCGGTCAGGCGTCTGCGCGCGCAGCGCCGGCGGCGTTGACAACAGAATTATCAACGCAAGGACACACACGACGTACGTGCGCATAGAAGAGTGGAAACTCATATTTTTTTCTCTTAAGGGAAACTGGATGATGATCTTGCGCCCTCTTTTAGCATGAAGCGAAGCGGTCGGCATAGTCTGACGATGATTATCTTTGTTTGCGTTTTGAACAAACCCTGAGAGGCGAAACTAACTCTCGCTGCGCTACGTAGTATGGGTATAGCGCCTGGGTTCGTCTGATCGTATACTACTAAAAACTTATGTGAACGCGAGCAGATCGCAGTAGGATCGCTGTTCTCCCCTGGCTCAACGAAACAGCAACTACTTGCGTTACACTCAAACGTACTTCCGTACGAAATAATGGAGCAACGCATGACTAATTCGCAAAAATCTTTTACTGCCTTCGCCTTACTAATTGGGTTGGGCGTGATGACTGTGTTCGGACAGAGCGGACAAAAGTTCGATGCGTCGGGGATCGACACCAACGCACAGGCCTGCACGGATTTTTATCAATATGCTAACGGTAACTGGTTGGCAAAGAATCCCATCCCGGGTGCTTTCCCAAGCTGGGGCGTAGCTAATGTTTTGAACGAAAAAAACCGCGACGCCCTGCACGAAATTCTCGACGCCGCTGCCAAAAATTACAAAGCGCCAAAAGGCAGTAGCGAACAGAAGGTAGGCGACTACTACGCGAGCTGCATGGACGAAGCGAAGATTGAAGCGGAAGGGCTAAAACCCCTTGACCCCGAATTTGCACTGATCGCGAAAATCAAGGACCAAAAAGGGTTGCAGGAAGAGATCGCGCATCTGCACTCGCTGGGCATCAATGCTATGTTCGCGTCAGACTCTACTCAGGACTTCAAAAATAGCGCCGAAGTCACCGCTGAAGTTTTCCAGGGCGGACTCGGTCTTCCCGATCGCGACTACTACACCAAGACTGACGACAAATCGAAAGCCACTCGTGATGCATATCTGAAGCATGTGGCAAAGATGTTTGAGTTGATGGGCGACGACCCTGCCAAAGCCGCTGTCGAAGCCCAAACAGTTCTTGCGCTGGAAACATCACTGGCCCAGGCATCAATGACTCGCGTCGAGTTGCGCGATCCGGAACGCATTTACCACCGCATGACCGTGGCCCAGGTGAACGCTCTCGCGCCTGGTTTTGACTGGGCAATGTACTTACAACGCATGGGTGTGCCGGCAAAGGCGGATGTCAACGTTGCGACGCCCGATTTCTTCAAGGCAATGAACCAGCAATTGGCCTCAGTGCCTCTTGCCGATTGGCAGACTTACCTGCGCTGGCATCTGATTAACAACACTGCCGCGGCTTTGTCATCGAAGTTTGTTGATGAAGACTTCAACTTTAAAGGCAAGATCCTGCAAGGCTCGACGGAGAATCTACCGCGCTGGAAGCGTTGCGTGGGTGGCACCGATCGAGTGTTGGGCGAAGCGCTTGGCGAAGTTTACGTAAAGAAAGCGTTCCCGCCTGCCGCCAAAGCGCGGGCGGTGGAAATGGTGCGCAATCTTGAAGCAGCATTGAAGAGTGACATCGGTACGCTTAGTTGGATGGGCGACGCCACGCGCAAGCAGGCTATCGTCAAGCTTGAAGCATTTCTCAATAAGATTGGTTATCCGGACAAATGGCGTGACTACTCGTCGATGCAAATCGATCGCGGTTCATACGTAAGCAATCGTTTCCGGGCCAACGCGTTTGATAAGCGGCGCGATTTTAATAAGATCGGCAAGCCAGTTGATAAGACAGAGTGGGGCATGTCACCGCCGACAGTGAATGCGTATTACAACCCGCAGATCAACGAGATAGTTTTTCCGGCCGGCATTCTGCAGCCGCCTTACTTCGATGCCGAAGCGGACGACGCGCTTAACTATGGCGGCATGGGTTCAGTCATCGGCCACGAAATGACGCACGGTTTTGACGACCAGGGCCGGCAGTTTGATTCGACTGGAAATCTCTTCAACTGGTGGACCGACGCTGATCTTAAGGCGTTCCAGGAACGCGCGCAGTGTGTTATCGATCAGTTCAGCGCTTTTGAAGTCGAAAAAGGCATGAACCTGAATGGCAAGCTGGTGGTTGGCGAATCGATTGCCGATCTTGGCGGTTTGGTAGTCGCTTACGCTGCTTACCAAAAGGCGATGGAAGGCAAGCCGCGTTTGACGATCGACGGCTTTACGCCGGAACAGAGGTTCTTCCTCGGTTACGCGCGCGGGTGGGCCACCAGCACGCGGCCCGAGTTGGCACGCCTGCTGGTTAACGTCGACCCACATCCGCTGCCGAAGTTCCGGGTGAATGGGCCACTTTCAAACATGCCGCAGTTTGCAGCGGCATTTCAATGCAAGACTGGCGACGCAATGGTGAGAGCAGAAAAAGACCGTTGCCAGATTTGGTAGCAACTAACATCAGTCAGAAACCAATGCCGAACGACGCTGTGCGCAGGTGTTAGCTCTTAGACGCCGGCACGGATGTGCTGCAATCATTTCTTAATGAGGAGACCCACTATGACTTTCCGTAAACGTCTATCTAGTTTTTCCTTTGCTGCAACCCTGATTTTGATCGCAACGCAATATGCGTTTGCACAAACGCCACCGGCAGTGCGGCTGCCGCGGCCGAGCCAGAAGGCCAGCGTCATGCAAACAATTGGGGTAACGGATTTGACCATTACCTACAGCCGGCCCGGCGTAAAAGGGCGCAAAATCTGGGGTGATCCGGTTGCTTCGCAGGCGGGAACCAAGGGCGAGGCAACGCTTGATGATCAAACTGCCCGTCCAAAAGATGCGCCCATTGTGCCCTGGGGACACGTCTGGCGCACTGGCGCCAACGAGGCTACCCAGTTTGTGGTCACAGATGACGTCTTGATTAATGGACAGAAGCTTCCGGCTGGTAGTTATAGCCTGCATACGATTCCGACAAAGGACGAATGGACCATCGTCTTGAACGGGACCGCTAATCAGTGGGGCAGTTTTAACTACGATCCCGCGAAGGACACGCTGCGCGTAAAAGTTAAACCTCAATGGGTCAACGATAATCAGGAATGGCTGGACTTTTCAATTCCCACAGTCACGCCAAATTCCGCTCAGGTCGTTATTCGTTGGGAGAAAATTGCCGTGCCGTTTACCGTCGAAGTGCCAAACGTCGAGGCGGTTTGGCGCGCGAAGGTTGATACGGCCATCGCCGCCGAGCCCACGAATGAAGTAATCCCGTTGCAAGTGGCCAACGCTTATGCCAGCGACGAGAGATGGGACGAGGCATTGAAGTGGGTCGACCAATCGATCAAGGTCAAAGAAACCTTTCGCAATCTTGCAGGCAAGGCGCAATTGCTTTACCTGGCCGGTCGCAAAGACGAAGCCTTTGCAATGGCGGATCGAGCTCTCGCCAAAGGCAAGGCAGACAAAGTCGATACCGCCAATTTCGAGAAACGCGTAGCGGGTTGGAAGACTGCCAAGATGTAAAGCAGTTTGTCTTTGACCATTTCTATTTCGGCAGGGCAGGGCTTGGCGCTGCCCTGTTTTTTTGATAGAAGGACAGCGCGCCGACATTTCGACGCAATCAAAGCATTCCACGAAGACGACTATGCGTCGTTCTTAGGTTTATCCTAAGTCAAAATGGGTGTCGCAAAGCTAACAGACCAGAACACGATTGTTCCTGTCGAAAGTAAGTATGCGTGGGTGGAACGTGAGCGGCGTTACTTGTTGCTGGACTTACCAGAAGGATTGACGCGCGCCGATCCGCATCTGCAAATCACTGACAATTACATCACTGGGACACGTTTGCGCATTCGCAAAGTGCGCGAGCCGCGCACCAATAAGTGGACCGTAAAGTTTACCCAAAAGTTTGCGCCGGACCCGGACGACTTCTCGCGCACGATAATCACAAACATTTACCTGAATGCGCTGGAAGCGGAAACATTCGCTATGTTCGACGCCAACGAAATCCGTAAGAATCGTTATCCTTTCGAATTCGAGGGACGCAAGTTCTCAGTCGATATGTTTCTTGGCGATTTGTTTGGCTTGGTATTAGCTGAGACGAGTTTTGAAACTGATGAAGAGCTTGGCAGTTTTGTGAAACCAGCTTTTGCTGTCGCTGAGGTGACGAACAATGAAATCTTCAGCGGGGGCAAACTCTGCCAGTTAACTTTTGCCGATGTCCGCGACGAAATCATCAGGAGCGGATTGGCGCGTTCAAGCGTTTAAGGTAGCACGGACTTAGTCGGTGCTTCCTGGTGCAAGAACACAGGCTGAAGCCAATGCCACCAACCGTATGAATCGAATAACAGGATTGTTTGTGATTGTTGGGGGCGTCTGCCTGATCGTAGTGGGGCTATTGATCTATTCAGGCGGCTTGAACTGGTTTGGAAAGCTGCCTGGGGATATTCGCTATGAAAGCGATCGGGTGCATTTCTACGCGCCAATAGTCTCGATGCTGCTGGTGTCGCTGGCCCTCAGCTTGATTTTTTATTTGCTGCGCAGATTCTTTTAACAAGACGGCATAGTCGAATCCGCCAACTACACGGATTAAGAAGGCGAATTTCTTAGCTGCGAAGCTTACTGGGTTTGGGTTTGAAATCTGCGAAATCTGTGTAATCTGCGGATTGATATCTACGCTGGTTCGGCGACGCTGCTTTCCGAAAACTCCGGGGCGTGAACGCGCGTGAAGTATACCGCCAACAGAAACGCAAGAAACATTATTCCCGCCCCAGTCCAAAACGTTACGAACAACGAGTGATCGCTCATAAAGTGCGTCTTTCCGTCGGCTCCTCCGTATGCGAGGGCGCTGTGTATCAGGAACGCCGCTAAGGCCGGCCCGACCGCTCTTGCCAAACTCGCAACGGATTGAGTGACGCCCATTACACTTCCTTGTTCTGCGGGCCCTACGCTCTTTGAAGCCAGGCTATTCAAGGCCGGAGTTGAAAGAGAGTTTCCCAATGAGAAGATGCCCCCGCCTATCAGCAGCGCCAGCAAACCGCCTCGATATGGTCCAACGAAGGGAATAGCAAAAAGGCTTACCGCAAAGAAGAGTGCCCCCACTACCACCAGCGGCAATTCTCCGAAACGCTTGACCAGCCGGCCGATAAGCCCTCCCTGAATGATCACGGCGATGAGGCCGACATACGCGAAAAGGTAACCGTTGTGTTGCGCGTCATAGCCAAAGCGAAACATCGTGTAGAGCGAAAACGATGTGGTCATGATCGAGAAAGCGACTATGAAAAGAAAATAGATGATGAGCACAAAGCCGAGGCGCGGCTGCGTCAGAGACTTGATCAAGTATGACCAGGCCCGGCCGCCGGCCGCCGATATACGCGCCGGGTGATCGGCCGTTACGGTCTCAGGCAAAGTGAAATACAGTAACCCAGCATTCGCGAAGCAGAGACCGGCAGCAAAAAGAAATGGCACCGCCACGCCCCATTGACTCAATATGCCTCCGATTGCCGGGCCAAAAATGAACCCAAGGCCAAAGGCCGCGCCTAGCAGACCCATTCCTTTGGCCCGATCTTCTTTAGTGGTGATGTCGGCGATGTATGCCTGCGCAGTCGAGATGTTCCCACCTGAAATGCCATCCAAAATTCGACCCAGGAAAAGCATCCAGAGGGTGGTCGCGAAGCCCAGGATTAAGAACCCAATTCCGGTGCCGATGATTGAGATGAGTAACACTGGGCGCCTCCCATACTTGTCTGAGAGGCGACCAAGCACCGGAGAAAAAATTAACTGCATTATGGAGTAGGATGCGAACAGTAGGCCGACGGTCCGAGGAGTGGCATTAAACCGCGTTCCTTCAGCATAGAAGGGAAGCACCGGAATGACGATGCCAAACCCTAACAGATCGATGAATACGGTCGTGAAGATCACGACAAGCGGCGAGCGTTTCATGGGATTGCGATTTTCAGTCCTGGCTTGAGGAGTTAGGCCGCTTGCGTAGCCAGCAATACAACTCCGAACCCTAAGCTAGCGTCTACGGCCTCCCGACATTGCAAGATCAACAGAAGCTATTCCGCCACCGGAAATCAAAAGCGCCAGACTAATTGCCACCAGCGAGAGTGGAAACTCAATTCCCGCAGGCGCAAAAAAGCTGGGCCAGTGCTTTCCCACCAAAGCAGTAATCATTGTGCAGAAGATAAGGAACGCGCCAACTCGCGTTAACAAGCCGAGAAAAACCAGGATGCCGCCAATCAGTTCCGAGAATGCAGCTGCGCCCAGCCATAGCCAGGCGGGCTTCATAAAGCTGAAAGGAGGCTGAATCGATATCCATTTTTCAAATCCTGGTCCATTGAAACTGCCCAGCACCTTCTGCGCTCCATGGGCCACGAATATCGTGCCCATTGCCAGGCGCAGCGGAAGCGGGATCCAGGTGGCGGAGGTGGAGATCAATCTTCTAAACATACTGATGCGGTCCTTTCAACCAAACTAAGAGAGCGGTGCGATATTAACGGGCAAAGCGCAGAGAGCAAAGTGCGAGAGCAAAGGGCAAGGTCCGGAGGGCATAGGTCAGGCATGAAAAGCGGATTGCAACTTTGCGCTAAGCTCTTTGCCCTTTGCTCAAACATGCGCTATCAGGCGCGAGACGATCGCTTGTTTCGGATGCGCACCGATCAGGCGGTCGACCAGTTTTCCGTTCTTGAACAAAAGCATTGTCGGGATACTTTGAATCTGAAACTGGCTGGCTGTGCGCGGATTGTCATCGACGTTCAACTTTGCTACGCGGTAACGCCCCTGCGCTTCAGCCGCCAGTTGTTCCATGATTGGACCAACCATCCGGCATGGCCCACACCAAGGCGCCCAACAATCCAATAAGGTCAATCCGGGGGCGTCTAGAACATCCGCGGAAAAACTTTGGTCAGTTACAATCAATGGCTTATCGGAGGTTGATTGCGAAGGCGGCGGAACTCTAAGCACGGTGCCACACTTTCCACACTTTGCAATACGGTTCGCCGGAGCCTCAGGATCAACACGGTTCCTGGCGCCACACTTTTCACAGTTCACTATTGACATCTACCCACTCTCTATTTCCAAACAGGCATCAAACAGATTAATAATCGCGAAAGTTTTGCGAATGCTGCTTAACACTGTGCAAATGTAACTTATCATTGCGCGAATGGCTTCGAACGCCGTGAAACACGTACAATTGCGGCCGACGGGTTCACAAATATGCCAGGCACTTACAACCACATTAAATTCATTGTCGACGATCGCGTGGCGCGCATTACGCTGGCGAGACCGCCGGTGAACATCCTGAACATTGCCATGATGCAGGAGATCAACGCAGCGCTGGATGAATGTGCGCAGCAGCGCGACCTGGCGGCAATTGTGTTTGATGCTGCGTCCGATTGCCGGGCGTTTAGTGCGGGCGTTGCGGTCGAAGAGCACGCGCACGAAACAATATTCCAAATGCTTGACTCGTTCCATGCCATCTTTCGAAACCTCGAGCAGATTGCGCGTCCAGTAGTGGCCGTGATTGATGGACCAGCGCTCGGCGGGGGTTGCGAGTTGATAGCGATGTGCGATTTCGTCATCGCCGGCGAGCAAGCGCGTTTTGGTCAACCGGAAATCAAGTTGGGCGTTTTTCCACCAGTCGCCGCGATCCTCTTGCCGCGAATTATTGGAGACAGGCGCGCGCGCGAACTAATGTTAACCGGTGAGATAATCGAGGCTCGAGCTGCCCTCGCCATGGGATTAGTGAACCGGGTCGTCTCCAGCGCTGAGCTTGAACAGGAAACGTCGCGTTTGCTAACACAATTCCGCGGGCTTTCGGCTGCTGCGCTTGAGCAAGCCAAGAGAGCGATTGATTTGGGCCAGGGGCGCTCGCTTGATGCTGCGCTCAAGGAAGTGGAGGACATGTACCTTCATGAGCTTATGAAAACTCGTGATGCAACCGAAGGCATCAATGCTTTCATTGGGAAACGTAAGGCCGCATGGCAACACCGGTAATGATGAATTGGTGGGTGAAATAACAGTGACGAGTAGACGTAGCAATAGCCAGGTTCGCCTGATGGCTGGGATCACCCTGACCGGCTTGCTAGTTCTGGTGACTAGCTCGCCTCGCTCCGTTTCAACGGTAGTGGCCCAAAAGCGCGCGCCACGTCCCGGGATACAAACGAGCCATTCGCGCAATCGCATGTCGACAGAACTGCGAGAAACGATTGAAGTGGCCAGCGAGACGGTTTGTAACGAGCGTGTCAGAGATCCAAAAGGCAGCGTACCCATCGATGACATGCAGGCGAGACCCTCCCTTCCGGTCGATTCTCCCGAAGCCGTTGCCGGCGGCCAACGCGCCCAGCGCCTGCTGCCGTCGGCACAGCGCCTTGTCCTGGTTTCCTTGAAGCAATTGTCGCAGGAATACAACTTGAACGGAGCGAAGGGGCATGCGCTAAGAATCCAGCGAGCCATTGCTCGCGTGGAAGCGGTAAGAGATGTTCGTCCGGACGCGGACTCGCGGGACAATGCGTCCGTATTGATGCGCAACCCGCATACGATAATATTTGGAACAATTTTTCTGGCAGGTCTACCATCGGACGAAGGAATTATTAGTGTACTGTCCCACGAACTGGTCCATATTGCGGACGGCAGTCAGGACAACTTAAAATTCTTGTTTCAAGCGGTTGGTAATCGCGCTTCAAACCTGACAGGCTTGAGAATTAGGAGCCAAAAGGCGGAAGAGTTGACCTGCGATCTGGTGGGAGCGTTGGCCACTCGTTCGTATGTGACAGGGACGCCTTCCTACGAAGCGTTGCCGCAAAGAATATCGCGCGCGCTGGAACACAACTGCGTGGATTTAGACGAAGGCGATGAGGATCATCTTTCGCCGCGCGATACAATCCGGGCAATTCTGTTCTTAGCGCCTAAGTTGTCTCGCGAACTTGTCTATGGCCGTTAGTCCGGTAAACTTTTGGTTTGTCGTCTTTCTCCCTCTCCCTTTGGGAGAGGATTGGGGAGAGGGCCTGTGCGCGTCAAGCTTCGCACCCTCCCCTAACCCCTCCCACAAGTGAGGGGAAGAAACCGACAAGCCACAAAGCTTATCGGCTATAAAATTCGCAACGAGCACCAGAAAGCCCTTATCGAGTTGACTAAATCCCCTCCAGCCAAACAATCGAGCGAATCCAAAACATATGGCAACGCGAAACACGGTTCGCGCTGTAGTGTTTTCACAATTAAGAAAAACAGTAGATTCTTACTGGTTCTGATACTGCTGACCGCGTCGTGCTCTTCAATTATGGATCGCCGCGATGTTCGCCCGCTCGTTTTACGCGATGTTCCGGCCCAGCGACTGGCTTATCGTTTCGAGCCCGATATCAAAGTGCCGGACGACATCAAGGCTGACGATGCGGGCGACAAGATCGAGGCAATCCAAATTGATTTCAACACGCGCCGCGAGAATGACGCGCTGCTGCGAACGGTGCGCTCTCCCGACGGCCAGCGCGCGTTGGTCCTTTATGGCACCGAGGATCAGCCCAGCCCCGCCTTTAGTATCGACATCTATTCCTCCGATGGTAACTTCCTGCGCAACTTGACCCCGCCGGATGTGTCCTGTGTGTTTTCGGAAACTGTGGCCTGGTCGCCTGACGGAAACTTTATTACTTTTATCGCCCACCGCGGCGTAAAGCCGACCCCGACGCCGACACCCCCTGGCGCCACACTGCCTGAGGCTCCTGAGGCGTCACCGCTGCCGTCAGTAGCACCGGCTTTTCCGTCAGTGGCGACGTATACCACCGAGCAGATCTATATCTGCAATCGCGATGGCTATGATTTGAAACCACTGACAACGCGCGAAGGTCTTATCTATTTTTATTCTTCGTGGGCGCCGGACAATCACGCGCTGGTAGCGCTGGCCTGCCGGGAAAGCGAATGGGATGCTCGGGAGAAGGAATATAAGCTGCCCGCGGGCCGGCCGCGCCTAATTAATCTTGATGGCAGCGAGCGCCTACTTTCTGATGAATTGAGCGATGCTCTGCCGGCCTGGTCACCTGACTCTTCAAAGGTGGCAGCCGTGTTCGATGCTGATGTGATGATTTACGACGCGGCGACAACTAAACCGACGCAAGCCCGCATTCGCCTGCGGGATGCGTTGATTGCTGCATCCAGGGTTTACGAAGAAAAGAAGTCGGCGGGTGATAAAAAAGAGGAGGTCAATACAAACAAGCCCCAGCCGGCGTCTCAGTCTGCAATTCCTGCGTCCTTCAATCCTATCGTGCGCCTCGTCTGGCCTGTGCCGGAAAAGCTCTTCCTGCAAACAGCGTACGTGAGGTTGCTGCCCAACGATTCAATCAGCACCTTCCAACGTTGGCATTTATTACTGATCAGCCCCCAGGCTGCGGCGCTGAAGTAGTTGCCGTAGTTCCGGCCGCCTCAAAAGTGACTGCCGAGATTCGAACAAAGAAAAAGCCCCGCACCTAAATGGCTCCGGGGCTTTTTGATGGGAAAGACGAACCGCTGCGGCACGCCTTTGGTTTCTACGACTTAAAAGACGAACTTAATCTGGTAACGGACCACACGACCGCCGCCGGTTGTGCCGACGGTGTCGGGGTTAAGGAAACGAGTCGCAACGCCGGTTCCGGCGTTTGAAGTGCCGATACCGGTAAACTGCGGGTGGTTGAAGACATTGAGGAAATCCGCACGCAACTCAATGCGAGTACTCTCGCTGATACGCGTGTTCTTTTGCAGGTTAACGTCCCAGTTGTTGATACCGTCGGAACGTTCGGAACCGCGCGGAGTAGTGCCGAACCTCGGGATGCTGTTTGCCAACGCGGGGCTGTAAGTTGGGTTAACGATGTAGCGAGCTGTCAACGGATCGATCGGAACGTTACCCGCATCCGGGTTGACGTAGCCGGTGATTGCGCCGGTGGCATTCGTTACTGGCAGAGCCCTAACGCCGGCCTGGCCGGCGGGGTTGTAGCTGGGTCGCTCATTGCCCCCACCGATACCGTCAGAGTCGTTACCGTTGAATACGCTATACGGTGTGCCCGATTCCCATGAAGTCGCACCTGAGACCTGAAAGCCGCCCAGCAAATGACCAACGAATCCGCGCTGTTCTCTCATGAATGGAAACTCGTAGACGTAACTAATCACGCCCCTATGGGTGCGGTCATTCTGCGAGAGCCCTTTCTCGAAAGCGGCACCGCCCAACACTGACGGGAGAGCAAAAACCGAAGACGCAGTACCCACGCCTACGGCGAAGACCTCGTCACCATTGCTCAGAAGCTTCGAGAAAGTGTAGGACCCCGTGACTACAAAGTTGTTCGACAAGCGGCGACGAACCTCGAGCTGACCCGAGTGGTAGCTCGAATGGCCTCCGTTGGTACGAACCGTGCGAGCACCCTGAAGATTGTCCAACCGTCCAGACAGCGGACATAACGTGCCGGCTGCGAATCGCGCGGTTGCCTGAGCCGCGGTGACGTTCGCGCCGGGCGTACAGTTCGGGTAGCCGGCCGGAATAGGTCCGCGCAGTGCAGGATTGACAAACAAGGGGTTCGCATCTTCGTTGATGTAGAGTCTTGTTCCACTTGACGCCACGTAAGAAATATCCATGACCATGCCAAATGGCAGTTCGCGTTGCATGCCAAGCGACCAGCGCTGGTAATACGGGTTGACCAAATTCGGAGAAATCAACGTCTGTCCCGTTAGCGGCGACACTGGCGGAGCCACGGTCGGGAACTGGGCGGCGAAATTAGCCAAGCCGCGCGGGCTGGCCGTTGCCACTACCGACGGCGTCGTAGCCTGGACGACGTTAGGAGACGAGGCGGCCGCATTTGAAGCGATGTTATTGAAAAACGTGTCATAGCCGATCGAGTAACCAGCGCGAATGACCGACTTCTTCTCACCGAAAAGAGTGCCCAGGAAGCCCTTGGTATAAGAGGGTGCCCAGGCAACACCAACGCTCGGAGCGAAGTTGTTGTTGTCGGGTTTTACCTTGTTCGGTTGGTTAAAAGGCCCGGTGCGCGTCACCGGATCAAGATTAAAGTTGCCAGTAAACGCTGGGGTCCGCAGCGTGTTGAAAGGCGTTCCGAAGTTCTCGTAACGTACGCCCAGCGTGAGCGTCAGACTCGGCGTTGCCTTCCAACGGTCCTGCGCGAAGACGGCGATGCGATGCAGGGATGGGAAGTAAACCGGCGCACCGAAGTCGCGGTTAGCGCTGCCGCCATTGCCGCCGAAGTTATCGATGAAGTTAGCGAAAGAGCTGTAGCCAGTACTTAACGCGTACGTCAGCGACCCGCGCTGGTTGTTTGGCGCGAGCTGCGTGGAAATCTGTCGCAGATAGTCACCGCCTGCACGCCAGGTATGATTGCCGTGCAAGTACGTCATGGTGTCCTGGATGACGTAGTTGTTCGCTGTGCGCCCTTGCGGCAGATTGGATGCGACCCCCGGTAGGGATATCGAGGTTACTGTACGCGTTGGTGTGGTTGCTCCCGGTCCGGTTGGATCAGAGATCGGGAAAAGATACTTGATGCGGTTGTAAGAAACGCGTGCTTCATTAGTTAAGTTTGGCGAGAAGACATGTGTTTCGGCGATTAGGAAGTTGTAAAACTGGGCGGAATAGTCGGCATCGAA
>JBDUCC010000213.1:0-4510 GCA_040003675.1 bacterium
GCGGGTTGATGTCTGGGGAGACGCTGCGGGCACCGCGCCAGCAGTTACGTCGGCTCCGCGCCTCGGCCTTCGATTTATTAACTAAATTGCCAGCAATAGCGCGCCTTTCCGGCGCGCGCCCTGTTTTGCTCTCAACTTGCCGGGCCCTACGTAAACCAGCTGTTCTGACTTGGTTGCTGGCTTTCGTTCAAATCCAAAAAAATGTACGAATCATCCGGAAAAACTTGATCCGGGTGTCCCGAGGTATGTCCGCCGATTCTAATCGTGGCCGTTACGCTGCCCTTTGCTTCTTGAGGGAGACACCGATTGCGTAGAGGCGGAACGTGGATTCAGCGTTGGCGCGTACCGCTTGGGTTTGTTTGTGCGGCGGTCTTCATTGTGTTCGCGCGACCGCAACCAATCTCGCTGGTTATAGGCGGATGTGTCTCAATTGTCGGACTGATGATTCGGGCCTGGGCGGCGGGTCACATCCGAAAAAATTCAGCTCTTGCTACCTCCGGGCCCTATGCTTACACGCGAAATCCTCTTTATCTCGGAAGCTTTATAATGGGCTTGGGCTTTACTATTGGCGCCGGCCGCGGGCTGCTCGGGGTCCTGTTTGGCATATTGTTTCTGGGCATCTATTTCCCGGTCATGCGCGTCGAATCCGCGACCATGGGCCAGTACTTTGGCGAGGAGTTTCGCGAATACTCGCGGGCCGTGCCTTTGTTCTTTCCGAGGTTTACCGCTTATCGCACGGCGAATGACAAGACTCGATTCGACTCAAGCCTTTACCTGCGGTATCGCGAGTACGAAGCGGCGCTGGGTTTGTTGATCGCATGGGGTTTTTTGGTTTTCAAAGCGTACTACTGGAAATGAAACTGCTGCTTTTAAGGCTCCGCCTACTGTCGCCGCTTTTTGTGCTGCTGACATTGACAATCAATGCCTCGGCACAGAACCTTGCCAGCAAATACGCGCATCCCTTCGAGCCAAGCGAAGAATTGATTTACGTCGGCGAATTCTCTCGCCTGTTATTGAAAAAAGTAGATGTCGCGGAGTTTCGTTTTACTGCTAAGCGTGAACCCCGTCAGGCGTCAGCTGCCGATCAACCAGTCGCCAGTGGTTACGCCCTGAAACTTACCGGCGATATCTCGAGCCGCGGTTTCTTCAGCAAACTTTTCAATCTGCACTTTCACGAACGCATGGAGTCGACTGTTGAGCCGATCGGCTTCGCGGTGCAGAAAACAAAACGCAGCGACGAACAGGGCAAGCGTCGGCGTGAAAGTGAAATCCTTTTCGACCAGGCACACGGTCAACTGGTGTGGGTTGAGCGCGATCCAACGAACCCCGCCGCCGGTGCTCGAAGCATCACTACATCTTTTACGGGGCAGGTCTTCGATATCCTCTCAGCGATTTATTTCTTGCGAACGCAGCCGCTTGAAGTTGGTAAGACTTTTGAAGTTACGATTAGCGATTCCGGTCGAGTGTATCGTGTGCCGGTGAAGGTGGTTGAAAAGAAGCGCCTGAAAACTGTGCTGGGCCGCGTAGAAGCTCTGCGACTCGATCCCGATCTACACGGACCGGACGGGATGATTGGAGAACCGGGACAGTTTTCCATTTGGTTAACGAGCGATAGCAGACGGATTCCTGTCGCTGCGCGTTTAAAAACAGAAGACGGTACGTTTGATATCACGTTGCGCAAGATGGTCGGAAAGCCACAACGCAGGGCGTAATCCGTTTTCCTCACCAGCGCTTTCTGCCGTCAAATCACACTCCGCCTCACTTTTTTCATTTCATCCATTCGCTATCGCCAGATTATGATGCGTCGCTGAATAATTATGGTTTCGGCGCCTCTTATCATTGGACACCGCGGCGCGTCAGCCGTCACTCCGGAAAACACGCTGGCCGCTTTTTCACGTGCCTTGCAAGACGGCGCTGATGGAATCGAATTTGATGTGCGGCTCTCCCGCGATCGCGTGCCGGTGATCATTCATGATGCCAGTCTCAAGCGGACCGGGCAGTCGGCTCGCCTGGTCGGGGACCTCACTGCTGCTGAATTGCAGCAATGCGATGTGTGCAGTTGGTTCGGCCCGCTTCAACCTGAAGACGCGCAGTTTGCCAGGACAGTGCCAACGCTGGCACAGGTATCTGATCTGTTTAAGCAAAACAACGCCCTGCTGTATCTGGAGATGAAGTTTGATCGTGGAGAAGTGACGGAGTTAGCGGAGAACGTTGTTGCCGGGATTCATAATGCGCGGCTGGCGAACCGGGTTGTAGTTTTAAGCTTTGATCTTTCCGCGATTACTCTCATTAAGAAGATCGATCCAGCGATTTCCACTGCCGCTCTTTTTGAACCCAGGTTGTGGCACCCACTTTCCACAATCCGCCGGCTCAAGATGGTGGATGTTGCCGTTGACCATGGCGCCGATGAGATCGCTCTTCATCACACGCTTGTGTCTTCTCGTATCGTGGAAAAAGCCAACCGGTCAGGTTTACCGGTCGTCGTGTGGACGGTCGATGATGTGAAGTGGATTGGGCGGGCGCGGCGATTCGGCATCAAAGCGCTGATCACAAACAATCCAGCCAAAATGATTCAGCAACGCGATTTGGTGGGTGACACGCACGCGGCAAATACCGCCAGATGACACCAACCGCGCACCTCTGTATCATGCGCAGCAACCACAATAAACAGGAGAGTTATAGATGGCTGTTCAAAAGGGCGCGCCGATTGTTGAGCCCAAAGGCAAATTGGGAGTTTTGCTGGTTGGCCTGGGCGCGGTAAGTACGACATTCATCGCCGGCGTTGAAGCGGTGAAAAAAGGCATCGGTCAACCCATCGGCAGTTTGACGCAGATGGGCACGGTCAGGCTTGGCAAACGAACCGACAATCGCTCGCCGTTAATCAAGGACTTTGTGCCCTTGGCCGGGCTTGAAGATCTAGTTTTCGGCGCCTGGGACATTTTTGAGGACTCTGCTTATGAGGCGGCAATGCATGCCGGGGTGCTGGAAAAAGAACTTCTTAAGCAATTAAAAACCCCCCTTCAGAAAATAAAGCCCATGAAGGCGGTCTTTGCTCAGAATTATGTTAAGCGACTAAGCGGCACCAACGTTAAGTCCGGCAAGAACAAGTTTGAACTAGCAAAGCAACTCATCGCCGAGATTGCGGAGTGGAAGAAAAAGAACCGTTGCTCGCGCGTGGTAATGATTTGGGCAGCGTCGACTGAAATCTTTCTCAAACAGCATCCCGTTCACAAGACGCTTGACTCGTTTGAAAGAGCGATGCGTGAGAACCACAAAGCGATCGCGCCGTCGATGGTTTATGCATACGCTGCTCTGAAATCGGGAATACCCTTCGCGAATGGCGCGCCAAACTTAACCGTCGACATCCCGGCGTTGAGAATGCTTGCCGAGGAAAATCGTCTGGTAATTTGTGGCAAGGATTTCAAAACCGGCCAAACATTGATGAAGACAATCCTGGCTCCCGGCTTGAAAGCGAGAATGCTCGGGCTCAATGGTTGGTATTCAACCAACATTCTTGGAAACCGGGACGGTGAAGTGCTCGACGATCCCGAGTCCTTCAAGACGAAAGAAGAATCGAAACTTTCGGTACTCGAATACATTCTTCAGCCTGAAGTCTATCCGCAACTCTACAAGGATTTTTCACACGTAGTTCGCATTAATTATTACCCGCCAAGGGGCGACAATAAGGAAGGCTGGGACAATATCGATATCTTTGGTTGGCTCGGATATAAGATGCAAATCAAAATTGACTTCCTTTGCCGCGACTCGATTCTGGCTGCTCCCATCGTTCTCGATCTCGCGTTGTTTCTCGACCTCGCGCAACGGGCTGGAATGAAAGGGGTTCAGGAATGGCTGTCCTTCTATTTCAAATCACCTCAGACGGCGCCCGGTTTGTATCCTGAGCACGACATTTTCATTCAGCTAATGAAACTCAAGAATACTCTGCGCCATCTGCGTGGCGAGGACTTGATTACACATCTCGGGCTCGAATATTACGACTAACACTTCACCATAGCCTCCCCCGCCACGCCTGCAGCGCGGGTTCCGACAAGGTGTGAGGGCTTATGAGTCTTTTGAGCGGGGCCTGCGCCAAACCGTGCGCCCTACAGGCGCACGACGGCCTAAGCCTACAAATAAATGGCAGGGAATTTCTGACATGAATTGTCACCGAAAAGAGTTTGATGTCTGCCGTAATCTCACTCAATTTTTCTAACCAACCCAATATTTTGTGATGACATTTTCATCGGTGTCGTATATATAGCATCGGTCAATATCGGCGTCCTCAACGTTAGCGACCTTGAGTGAGCAAACGCGGGTGAGGCCCGGTGCATCAATTTGGCAAGCGGATCGTCCCTTGCAATAGAGAGGTCGGCCAATCGCGGCTGAACCCAAAAGGCGTACAAGCAGGAGGGTGGCGCTGCAAGGAGAACGAACATGATTTCGGAGATGGAGCTTAACAAACTAAACGACACTATGGGCACAGTCTTCCTGGATCCTGATCAGAAAAGTC
>JBDUCC010000214.1:0-4495 GCA_040003675.1 bacterium
AACTCGAAACTCGAAACTCGAAACTCGAAACTCGAAACTCGAAACTCGAAACTCGAAACTCGTACGTTAGTCGCTTCTTACGCTGAAACCGTTGCTCCCGGATACGAGTTGCCAAGTTTGGCGGCATCGCCCTCAGCCAGAGTATTCACCAACTCGTGGTGGAAATAGTCGTAACGCTGCGCCACTTCAGGCTTTACACGCTTGTTGTACATTTCGCGCGAGCGCTCAATATCGTCACGCAACCGGTCATACAAGTCGTGGCGCGAGCGACCCTCGCTTACCTGGCTCTCTTTATAAAGTTTGATTTCCGAAACCAGCAGCCGGGCAAAACGACGGGCGTCGGTGTGAAAACGCCGCTCTTCGTCGTCGGATACTTCAATTGGCAACTCGACGTCTGCTCCATAACGCCGGCGCGGCGCTTCTGCTGGTGGTGCAGTGTCGGCGACGACGGGCGCGGCAGTTTCCGCAAACGGCTCTGCAAGCGATGGTTGTGGAGACGTTGATTCACTCTGGGCCGGTTCGGCCGCCGCCTCGGGTTCGGCAGCGATTGATACCGGCTCAACTGCAACCGGCGTCGGCTCGGTATATGCTGGCGCACTCTCTTCTACGACCGGCGTGATCTCGTCGTACTCGACCGTCGGTGTATAACCGTGCGCTTCGGGCGCAACCGGTTCTTCAGGAGACGCGGGTTGCGACGGCGCTGGTTGGGTCCCCGCCCCTGAGCGTACTACCAACAGCTCCACCGCCATGCCGGCAACACGGACCAGTGTCTCTAAAGCTTCGAGGTTGATCGATTCAGAATCAAGCTCGCCAGAGTCGGCATACAAAACTGCCACACTGCGACTGCCCACCACCAGCGGCACCGCCACGACGCGCGACGGCGGTTCCTCGCCCAGGTGATTGAGGATCAAATGATCTTCAGCGTGCGAACCTGGTCCGCCGCTCCAGCTTTCCCGCGAACGAGATGCGCTGCCAACTGCGGTATCGGCGCTCAACGCGAACCGGATCTGCTGCACCGCCTGATCGCCGACGGTTCCCTGCAAGCCGCGAGCGCGCCAGCCAATGCCCTGATCACCCTTAACAACAAAAAACGCAACGCGCGGCGCAAACGCAGCAGCGCGGTTCACGAGTACTTTTAGTATCTCTGCCTGCGATTGCTGTCCGTCGATTTCGGAGATGGCGGCTTTAATTATCGCCACATCGCTTGACGCCTTGGCGCGCGAAGACTCTGAAGCCGCGAGGTCTATGCCTTCTTCATGCGCGGCTCGCAGATGTTCAACGATGGAAGCGCCCACGCCTCCGTCGAGTTGTACTTCCGCCTGTCGATCCAGTAGCTGGCTGAGCGATTCGTTCAGTTGGCTCTGGAGCGCAGCGATCTCCTGCTTGATGCCACCGAGGCGCCCTTCGATATAACTCTCAATATCGCGGCGCAGGCTATCTTCCAATTGTGCGCTGACCACAGTTTCTTCCTCCGTTTGCCGGAATGTTTGGGCGTTCATGGTGAGCATCCTAAGCGGACAGAACGCTTATTGCTGAGACTTGCGGGGGCTATACGTCTCTGAGTCGATTATGGACGCGCGGTATTCAGTGAGTCAAGATATCGTTTCTGGAAAGCAGATTGACACCATTTTGGCCCTACGTTATAAGTCGCACGACCGATTTTTTGGAATTTTATGGCCGCAACTATCCTCATTGCCGATGACCACGACGACAACCGCGAGTTGATGCAAATATTGCTTTCAGCTGCCGGATACGAAGTGCGCGAAGCCAGAAATGGCGGCGAATGCCTGGCGATTGCCCGCGAGCACCTGCCGGACTTGATTGTCATGGATTTGTCGATGCCGGGACTTGATGGTTGGGGAGTTTTCCGCGAACTCAGGGCCGACCAGCGAACGCTGGAAATTCCCTGCATGGTGGTCACTGCTCACGCCGACCTGGATCGAGGCGCGGCCCTCGAGCTAGGCTTCAGCGCCTACGTTTCCAAACCCTTCAGCAGTGAAACTCTACTCGAAACTGTTGCTAGCCTCATCCCAAAATCCACAACAACTGACTCGAGTGCGCTTTGAGGTCGGCAGTTTAGAGTCCAGCCTTTAGGCTGCCGCCTCGAGACCGCAAACTAAAGTTTGTACTCTGAACTGCTGCCGCTATCCCAACTTACTTAGCGGCTATCCCAACCTACTTGGAAGAGATCACAACCTGCTGAATGGACGCCGGGAGCGGCTGAATTTCGCTGCTTGCAAATCCAGCGTTGGCAAACATCTTTTCTAATTCGGCGAAGGTGTAGGCATCTCCGCCCGCAGTGCCGCCGAGCATCTGCACGCTAAACGCAGCCGCATCAGGCGGCGTGATCCGATCGTCATTAGGCACAAATTCGACGGTCGCGACGCGCCCGCCGTCGTTGAGCGAAGCATGAACTTTTCGCAGCAGCGTCTCGTTGGTCGGAATATCAAAGTGATGAAGAAAGTTTGTTAACAGCACCAGGTCATATCCCGTTCCGTAATCCACGTCAAAAGCGCTGCCTGCCAGCGTTGCATACCTGTCCGCAACACCCGCCTGCTTTGCGTTTTCTTTAGCAACTTCCAGCACGGGCGCCCAATCAAGCGCAACTATTTCGGCCTGCTGATTGTTTTTGGCAAACTCGATCCCGTAGAGCCCATGTCCCGCCGCGATATCGAGCACTTTCAACTTCGCGTCGGCTTTGGAATCGGTAAGCTTCGCCAGTGCCTGCGCCGGCAATGCCATCATCGGCGCCATCGCTCGCGCGAACTTTACCCAGATAGGATTTTCAGCCGAAACCGTGCCATCTTCTGACATCGTCGTTCCGCCCTTGCGAACAATTCCGGCAAAGTCCTTGAAGCCGTCAGTCAGCTCCGGTGTCGAAATGAATTCAGTTATACCACCCATATAAGCAGGCGAACTCTTATCTAGAAAAATTGCGGAGTCCTGCGTTAAGTTGTAACGGTTCCCTTCCTTGTTCAAAAAACCCATGATGCACAGAAAGTCGCAAAGTATACGCGTGCCTCGCTCGGAAGCGTTGCAACGTTTTGCGATCTCGGCGGCGGTGTTGTTGCCTTCGCCAATCGCGGTAAAGACTTCAAGCTCGATGGCAGCTTTCAATCCTTCGGTGCGCTGGTAGGCATTAATGGTTTGGAAAAATAATTGCGGTGACGGTTGTTGGGTAGCTGGACTAGACATAATGAAACTCTCCTGTTGTATGGGTTCTTATGAACTATCCACAGATTACGCAGATTTCGCAGATTCTGTAAAACATGCAATTGCTCAGTTCACTGTTTATCTGTGTAATCTGCGTAATCTGCGGATACAGCTTTTTGCCTTAAGGCGTTGACGCCCGGAAGAATTCAATTCCTGAATAGGTCGCACGCATCGCGCGACCATCGATTATCGTATCAAAAACTACGCGGTCGACGTCGACGCTCTGGCCTGCCACTCTGAAAACTCCCGGCTCGATTTGTTCCAACGGTTGCAAACCTTCAACAAGCAGCTTCCCTTTGCGGACGACCAATCGAGTACTCCCATACCACGGACTATCGGATTTGTAGTGGCCGTCATAAGCATCCCACTCCGCTGGATATTGAACCGTTTTTACACCTGTATAAGCAGCGTTGGTCCACCAACGCGCTCCGTGGAAAGCCTCCACCACCTTGCCTTGTTCGCGGCTAAAGCCGAGCAGAAAAAGATCCCAATCGGGATGCTTGACGAAGAAAAGATCAGGCCCGGCTTGCTCCAGAATAATAGCGGCGCCCGTATGTTGCAGCAGCAATTTGTCGCCCTGGCTGGTGAGAACGAGCTTGCTGGCATCGCTGGCACTGAACGTTCCTGCGTAATCCGCAGCGTTTACAACTTTCTCGGTTGCCGCCGGCGGCGAGGGCAGCGCGGGCAACTCTCTTCCCTTCGCAGCAGCACTTAACAAATCAAGCGCATAACGCGTCACTGCAATTGGACGGTAAGAGCCAAAGAGCGAGGCATTCACTGATGCGAAGGCTGCGAGACCATCAGTAGTGTCTGCGTACATCGCGGATGTAAAAGCTACCATCCCACCGGTGTGACGCAGTAAAGTGTGACCATCCTTGTCGCTCACCCACAGGCCATAAGCATAGCTGGCGTCCTCACCGCGAAAAGCGGATTTGATAACCGGCTTGGTGAACAACTCAAAAGCTTTATCCGACAGCACGCGTCCTTTTGGACCAACGCCACCATTCAGCAACATCCGCAGGTAGTTGCTCATATCGTCTGCGGTCGCCGCGATGCTACCCGCCGCTTCCGCAACATCAACCCAGGGGGCTTCGGCGAGTTTTCCATGTGGCGGAAAGGGACGATCAATTTTCAATGGTCCGTAACCTACGGCAGTCCGGTCGCGAATCGAGGCGCCGATGACGGGCACGCTGCCGTTCATGCCCAGCGGATCCAAAACGCGGCGGCGCATGATCTCGGCAAATGGCCGCTTCTCAAGCGACTCCAATAAGAAACCGAGCAG
>JBDUCC010000049.1:0-15253 GCA_040003675.1 bacterium
TTGAATCTGTCTCGAATAGGCGAGATCGTTAAATCAAGCCATCGTTCCTCGCCTGAGGCCCGTCTCGCTATGAATTGATGCCTATATTCCTGGGCGTTTCCAGGATTGGTGAAGTAGGTGGCAAAGCCGTTGCTATTTGGGTCAAGACCCAGCAAACCGAAAACTGAAGGTAGTGACTCACCAAGAATTTCCTGCGAATCCCGTCCCAAAAATCTGGCACCGGCAATGTTCAGACTGGTTATTCGGCCTGACAGATCTTGAGTGAAAATCACATCGGTCGATTGTTCGACCAAATCCCGATAAGTCGTTTCCAAACGCGAACGCTCGAGCAGACGCGCGACCTTTGCCACCAGCCGCGACGCATCAAACGGAACCTCCAAATATTCATCCGCTCCAGCGCGGAGGCCTTCTATAACGCTCTCAGTGTCCTTCTGTAACGCGCTCAGCAGGAGGATCGGTACAGAACGGAGGTCGTTATCACTCCGAAGCAATCGGCAGAAATCCAAACCGTTCATGCCCGGCATGCAAACGTCGCTGATAACCAGGTCAGGCTGCGCTTGCTTAGCTATATTGAACCCTTGAAGGCCATCCTCCGCCGTTAGCACAGAATAGCCGGCTTTTCCCAGGAGTCTCTCCATCAACTTGAGTTGGTCGGGCAAGTCGTTGACGATCAGTATCGACTCCTCTTCCCTTGTGTTTGATATTTGTGTCGCGGACATATAAGCGATTCGATTCAGTGTTGGGTCGCTGCGCGATGGTACTCGCGCTCGCCTTTAAGGGGGGGAAAAGCCCTCATTTTTGAAGGAAGATTCAAAGTTAACCGACTGTGCGAAGTATAATACTTCTAATACCCCTAAAATCTAAGGGAAACGAGACTGCTGAACGCGAAAATTGTTGCCAGCACACGTGGGGCATGCCCAGTGTTGATATTTCTGGTGTCCTATTGGTGGACAGAATTACCCAGAACTGACGGAAAAGAGAGGCCAGCCTAACGTGGCTGGCCTCTTATAATAAGGAGGAAGCTTGGTTGAAACTCGACATGTCACGAATCGCTTTTCGAGAAGCCCAATTGCATCCCAGTCGTTCCATCTTTCCCGCAGAAATCAAAAAGGCCGCAACGCTAAAGCGTTACAGCCTCGAAATACCTTTTACTAACCACTTGAGAAGAACGTGCCTAAACGGCGACCTCGTTTTCCTCGCTCACCAGCACGAGTTCCTTCACTCGCTGTCGCAATGCTCCTTCAAATCTCCTCGCTTCTTCGACCTCCGAGAATGAAAGCGCACGCAACTCAGTTTCGATACGGCGGCGGTAGTCCGAAACCAATGAATCTGAAACTCCCAACACAGCCGCCACTTCCAATTGCGTCGAGTGTGTTTCGCTCAAGTAGCAATGCCACAAGACCCCAAGGATGCGGTTGTACTGTTTGACCTTTCCACGCACTGTGTCGTGCAAATTGTCGAGGAAGCGGTCTACAAAGCCCGCTGCTTCATTTTCGGACTCGCGTCTCAATAGTCCCTGCTCGGGATCTTCGCGTTTGTCGACTGGCTCGAAATGGTTGCTTTCACCGTCGTTGTCGTCGCCATCCAAAGGCACCAAATAGATGTCCATGACTGGAAGTCGAGACATCACGAGGCTCCTGAGTGTTCGCACATCAACCGGTGAATCAACAGCGTCCAAAACGGAAACGATCAAGTCCTCGAGATCCGAATTAGTGATCACAACTTGCGAATCGCCCGTGCAACCAACCATGCGCGTGTCGCGAGCGCGGACGGGAATTATGTGGACGCGCTGCTCAACGTCGTGCGAATCGCGACGGCGCTTGCCATCGGCCCACTCGCTGAGACCGTAGACCCGGTCCGCGAGCCGCCGGTGCGGTTCTTCGCCAGTGCCACTGGAATCAAAGCGGCGGAAATTTGAGCTCGACTGGATCAACGTAGAGATACGCCGGGCCAGGCGATAGCTTTCCGGGTGACGCTTTCGTAGTTCAGCGGTCAGCAGGTTAGTAAGTTCAATTTGTCCGATCTCACACTCGATCTCGTAGTCGGTCATCTCCGTATCGAGGTAATGCTCAAAACGGTTCTTGCTGAGCAGTTGGACGAAGAGTTCCTGAGTCAGATCCATATAGGCACTGCTGGCTCCTTCTTCGACGAGCAGACCCGCACTACGCGAAGCCCTCACCAAAGGATGGTGAGAAACGATGCGGTGCAGTTCCGACCACAGCCGGCCAACATCTGAGCACCGAAGACTCTCGACCCACTTACCGCTCTTGGCCATTCTCTCGGCAGTGCGCTTCGCACGGAGCGAGGGCGGCGGCGCCGGATTGGCGGGAGTCAACTCGATATCTTTTGCTACTTCGCGACTTAGAGATTTCACGATTTTTCTTCGATCAGGGGATTAGACTTTGGATTTCGGAGGGAGCGTTGATGTGTTAAGTGCAGAATTCGCTATGTGAATTGGGATGTCGCCATCCGTGACTGGCGACGTTCAACTGAGATAAAGAGTGGTAAGGCGATAGAAAGGATCTTTACTAGTAAAGAAACTTCGCTAGCGAATCGGGGCTGGGCTGATGGTCATTGAATTTTGCCCGGGTAATCCTGCGAAAACAGGTGGGCTTTCCCTGGAACGAGGGTCAAAGAGCAGGCGCTCTCTGCCTTGACGACGAGCATCTTAGCAACAATCCTGTGAATGAGCAACAAGTTTTTACACTCCCGCCAAGTTATTGATTCCAGACTACAAAAACGTCCCCCGGGGCAATAAAGTTGTGGAATGCAAACACGATTAGGTCTATAAAACTTCTGAACAAGCGGATGACTTTGCGTATTACCGGCTGAGGTTGGAGGCTAGTTTTGCCCCCTTGCTTCTCTTTGGCCAGACCGTCAAATTTTGAGTACAGCAGAAGTGTTGTCGGTGAAAACCACCCGGATAGCCTAAGGGGCAATTAGATGAAGTCCTCGACTGTAAAGTCTTTCAGCAAAAAGCTGGGTTGCCCTTCGTCAAATCTTCTCCTTTCATTCAGCTCCCAAACCCTGGCGCGCGAAATCAATTTCCTGGTAAAGCACCATTTGGCGGCATGCGATTTTTGCTATTGCGAGATACCGCTGCTTTCCTTTTACAGCACTCCGCTCAAGGGCGAAATGCAAGTACCCGAAATCCCAATCAATCTGAGGGTGTTGGCCGAGTCAATTTTGCTTGGGAGCAAATCGAGCAAGGTGAAGGTTGTAGGCGTTGAAGGCGAAAAAGGTTTCACTACTATCGACGGTGAGGACGAACAGTAATGTAATTGAGTATTAATTCTCCATTAGATGGATTCCGTCCTCACGAATAAAGTCCTTCAATCAGTTCGCGGAACTTTTCGTCGACTACTCGTCGCTTAACTTTAAGCGTTGGGGTAAGCTCGCCTTTGTCGATACTAAATTCATCCGGTAACAAAACGACCTTGCGGATCCGTTCATAGTCTGCCAGCTCGCGCGTCAGCTGCGAGATGTCGCTTTGCACCAACTTCACCGCCGCAGGAAACTCGGCGAGTTTGTAACGATTCGCAGGAAACTCCTCACCCTTTTCAGCAAGCGCCTGCCTCAACGCCTCCCATTCGGGCACGATTAGCGCCGCGGGTTGTTTGCGACCGGCACCGACAACCACTACCTGGCTCACAAACTCGCTTTGTTTTAAGAGACTTTCAATTTGTTGTGGCGCCACATACTTTCCGTTTGAAAGTTTGAACAGGTCTTTCTTCCGATCGGTGATGTACAGGTGACCCTGCTTGTCGAGATGTCCGACATCGCCAGTCGCAAACCATCCGTCGTTCAGAACGGAAGCGGATTCCTCAGGATGTCCGTAATAACCGCGCATGACATTAGGGCCGCGCAAAAGGATTTCACCGTCAGCGGCGATTGAAACCTCGATTCCTTCAAAAGGTAAGCCGACTGAACCCACTTGATTGTTTTCGGGTCGATTGGCCGAGACGATACATGTTTCGGTGGCGCCGTATCCCTGCAGAATAGGAATTCCGGCCGCCAGGAATGCATGCGAAAGCGCCGGCGAAAGCGGTGCACCGCCGGAAACGAAATATCGCAAACGGCCGCCTATGCCCTCACGCCATTTGGAAAACACCAGCCTGCTGGCCATGCGCTGTTGCAGCGACAAAACCGGCCACACGCGGCCCCCTTTATCCCTTTGCTCAGCATAGCGTTGACCGATCTCGAGCGAACGCGTGAAGATTTTGCGCTTAATTCCTTTTTGCGAAAGCCCTTTCTTCAAAATGCGGTGGTAAACCTTTTCAAAGAGTCGCGGCACCGCGGTCATAATCGTCGGCCTTACTTCGCGAAGGTTTTCGCCAACCTGATCGAATGAGGCGGTGTAGTAAACGGAAACGCCGTTATAACAGAAGATGTAAAAACCGGTCCGTTCGAAGATGTGCGAAAGAGGCAATACCGACAGTGCGACATCGGTCGAGGCAATCGGTAAACCCGCAGTGATGGCCAGGACGTTTGAAATAAAATTAGCATGCGTCAGCATCACGCCCTTCGGTTCGCCAGTCGTTCCCGAAGTGTAGATGATCGTCGCAAGATCGTCGGGCCTGATCGCCCTGAGATAGGCGTCGAATGCGGCCGGCGTATTCTGCGCCCTTTGCCGGCCCGCCTGCTCAAGCAAGTCGAGGGTGGTTGACCGTTCGATTGTTTGATTAACCCCGGCGTCAAAGAGAATAATTCTTTCCAGAAAGTCGAGACCCCCAAGGGCCGGCGCCGCATGCTTAAATAACTTTTCGTTCGAAACAAATATTGCGCGAACCCCGGCGTCGCTCAGGATGTAACGAATCTGATCGACCGCTTGGGTGGTGTAAATCGGCACGTTAATCGCCCCGAGACTGAGGATAGCGAGATCGGCTATTGACCATTCGGGACGGTTTTCTGAAAGCAACGCCACCCGATCTCCTGGCTTAACACCTAGGTCAGCCAAACCGAGTGCTACGTGGCGCACGCGGTCAACAAACTCAGCCGCAGAAATATTTATCCACTCATCAGCGCTCTTATGATTAAGCGCGTCTTCTTTGCCGTGCTTTGACGCCGCGTTCAGGCACAACTCAGGAACAGACGAAGCGCGGGCCGACTCGCTCTGGTGTGATTTTTCTTTTTGTAGAAACGTGGACGCCAAGTTTCACCTTATAGCTAAAACTTAGGAGACGAATTTTCCTAGCGACATCATAATATGGCCGAATGTAATAAAGTCAGGTCGCGGGGACGGTCTTGGTCATCTCCGCAATCTCTGGCACCGTTTGCGATGTTTCCTTCCTTTTCTTTTTCCGTCGGGAGTGCACTTCCTCGACACGGCCATTCATAGTTGCAAGCGCGGCGAGAACTAGAAACAGCAGCGAGTTGGAAGTCGTATGCAAGGTGAAGTCAAAAAAGCTGTGCACCAGCACTGCGAAACATCCGGCCAGAGCGCCAGTCGCCACCCCTCGTCTGAAATCGTCGCGGGATTCGAGACGCGTAAAGCCCATGCGGAACAGGGCTATCAGAAACATCAACCCAATAGCCGCGCCGACGATCCCGCCATCCGACAACACCTGCAAGTAATCGTTATGTGCCTGCTCTAAACGATAAAGGCCGTTGCGCGTATCGTATCCCGTATACACCACGCCAAAAGATCCGAGGCCAGTTCCGATCACTGGGTGGTTTTTTATTATGTCGACGGTCACACTCCAAAACTGCGTGCGGCCAGTGGTCGGATCGTCGGCGTTTACGGTGCCAACCAAGCGGCTCAGGGCTTCCTCTCCTCCCAGCAAAACCACCCCGCCAAATAAGGTGATCACGAGTGCCAACGCCAGTCCTGCCTTCATCGCGGCGCTTTTAATGCGTGGCCTTTTGTCCGTTTTTTTCTTTCGATGACGTCGCCCGATTCCCATCACCGCGACCAGAAATAGCACCTCCGCCACCAGGCTGATTATGCCACCGCGAGAGTTTGTAAATATCAAAGCCACGGCCATAAGGCCCGCAGCGAAGAGGTAGATAAACTTCTTCTCTCTTTCAACTGCGTTAGAAAAGATCAAGCCTAATGGTAACCCTATGGTCAATTCCATGTAACCAGCAAAGTGATGGCGATTGATGAACGGACCGAACGCCTGACTCTGCGGCATTTCGCGGATCCAATAAACACGCGTTGGGCTGGTAAACGATTGAGTCAAGCCAAAGATTGCGAGAACGAATCCGAAGATAGTGATGGTCCTAACGAACAGACGAAGGCGTTTCGGCGTATCGACAAACACCAGCGTAGCTCCGAAGTAAAGCAACAATGCTATTACTTCGATAACAATAAACCTCGTTGCGTAGGGGTTGAAGGAGAGACTGTGTACGAGAGGAAGCGATGTGCCGGCACTATCCGGGTTTCTGAAGGGCAGGAGTTGGATCAGGCCCAGCACCAGCAAACCCAGGAGCGGAAGCTGTAAAACGTTTTTACTGATACGCACTGCGCCCAGGATCCAGCTGTCTATCACCCACAGAACCAGCAGCACGATGCTGCCAATGAAAAACACTGCGAGCGACCAGGCGTGCACAGTGCCGTAAGCAAGCGCCGAAAGAATTATTGCCAAACAGATAATCAGGAATGAAAAGCGGCTGGCCAACGTATGGCGGATGCGATAAGTCGTATAGCCCCGCGCCTCGGTCAAACGCAACTCAGTTTCCGACGGAACGAGTGCGCTATTTTTTGGACTTGAGAGCGAAGTCGTCATACCAGACAGTTCCAAAAATCGGGCAAACCGGTGCATCAACGCATCCCGGCCGCTGTATTCTTATTCTCACTGCCTCAGCTTTAGCGCCCGTCTTAAAGGACAGGGCAATGCGTTGCCAATTGTTGTTGCCGCTGGGCGCCGCCACAGAGGCTGCTAGCGTTGTTTCGTCGGCAGCATCAGTGATCGTAACCAGTGGGGTCGACGCACTCTCCAAGCGTTCCGTTTGCATGAAACACTCAAAATCATATTGCGTGTCAGCCGCCACGGGAACCAATTGCGAAACTTCAATCTTTTCAATATATGAACGCACTTGAAAAAAGATTCGCAGGCTGTGACTTCCCGAATGACCGACGCGCGCGTCGATTCCTATCTGCAATTGCGGAGCAGATTGAACTTGCCATCCAAACACGGCGTTTGGGCCGTGGGCCAGGTTGTCTTCCAAGCCACCATCAATAAGTTTTCCAAGTTCCGCGTGATACGAAGGTCCGGGAGCAATTTCGTTCCAGACATCCATCGCCTGATGAAAATGTTTCGCGTTAACCAATTCGGTAATAATCGAGTCCGCGGACGGGCGATTTTCTTTCTTCTCCTTTTCGGTCAACGAGTCCCAAAGTTGCAATCCATCGTCAAATCGGGAACGTTTGACCAGGTAGGCCGAAAAGTTTGCTCGTATTTCCGGTGTGTTCCCAACCGCAGCTTTCAATGCTTCAACATCGTCCTTGTTCAACTGCCAGGCAAGATTAAAAAGCTGCGACTGCAACTCGGGATTTGCCTCACTGGCGTTTCGCAATTCCGTAAACGCTTCCGCGTAACGATCGCTGCGCAATAACAGGTTTCCCAAATACCAGCGCGGTAGGGCATAAGCAGGAGCGAGTCTGACGGCTTCGCGCAATGATTTTTCTGCCTTTTCAAGCTCGCCTGCTTGTTCTTGCGCTCCACCTAAAGACATCCAAAATCTGTAGTCGCTTGGAGACAGGCTAACCGCCTTTTCGTACTCGGCTACGCTACGAGCAATCTGATCGGGCGGCATTTCGGTTTGGATCAAATTGCCCAGGCGCCAGTGTGGCAGCGGATCGGTAGGCGCCCAGCCGGCCGCCATCTGCGCAATTTCCAGGCGGCGCGTTTCCGGAGAGAAATACTCGGCGATGGTATTTCCCAGCGACCAGCGGACGATAAACCAGGATGCAAGCAAGGCCAGCAGAACAGTGAGGAGCATAATAACTTTAAGAGGCGCGCGCGCCTTCACTTGCATCAGCTGATCAGGCATAAGTCCGAGTCAATTCTTCTGGGGAGCCCCGGGTCGTAGTTGCACAACTTAATACTGCGTCAGATCTTCTATGGTAATACGCATCCGTTTGACGCCAATCGCCTGCTCGCGGCAAAAGCCGAGAATCTCCTGAAGTCGTTCGTCAGTCATGCGCGAACTGGAAATCAATACTTCATCGACGTGATGTTGCCGGCAAATCGCCTTCAAATCCCCGTTGCCACCGTAGACCTTGAGCCCATGCATAACCTTCCCGTACTTGGCTGGATCGTCATCTACAAAACCGACCGCCGCATATTTCAAGGAGCGATTATTTTGCAGTTCTCGGAGCAACAATTCGCCCCCATCGCCCGCGCCATAGATCAGGACCCGCCGGCCATCGCTCGCGCCCGACGTGGGCAGCATCTGCCGAAACAAGCGAAAGGCCATGCGGCTGCCGGCCAAAAACATGAACATTAATATGCCATCGATAATAAAGATCGTCCGTGAGAAACCTTCGAAGCGAAACGCAAAGAGTATTGCCAGCACGCTCAACACTGAGCTAAGCACCACTGCCTTGGCAAAGACGATCAGGTCGTCAAGACTTGTATAGCGCCAGATGCCGCGGTAGACCCCCACCACCAAAAACGCAGCCATCTTTACAAAAACCAATACCGGTAAGGTTCGCAGGAACAATGTCCAGGCGCCGCTGCCCGAGAGTGCGCCAAACTTCACTGCATAAGCACACCAGTAAGACAGCAGGATGAGAACTACATCGAGTAGCACTTCAAAAATACGACGCTTGTAGGAGAGGTCGACCAGAAACGCATAGGGTGAATTGTCGCGCAGCGCCAGCACTTCTTCAGTTTCGTCGTAGACCTTGACGCCCGCGAGATAGACGCCGATCAACGTCAACAAGACTGTAAACCCGGCAATGGCGGCCAGGCTCACGTCAATCTTTACCTGTTGGACCAGTAACGCCAGCACCCCCGACAGTGCTGCAAATCCGTAGAGCATCCAGACCGCATGCCGTTCCGACATGCCGAGGGCAACCAGCCGGTGCGAGGTATGGTCGCGGCCGCCTTGCGAAGCCGCGCGACCTGAAAATTTGCGCAGGATAGTGACGAAGGTCGTGTCGAAAATCGGAATAAAGAGCACGAGGATAGGAACTGCCAGCACCGGCAACAAACTGCGCGACCGGCCGCCGGAAACATTTACCAGCGCCGAGCTCGCCAGGAAGAAGCCGATAAACATCGAGCCTGAGTCGCCCATGAAAATGGATGCCGGGTTTGAGTTGTAAACAAGAAAACCGAGCAGCGCTCCGGCGAAAGTCATCAACATTAGTGCTTCGGTGATTTGGCCCGTACTGAGAAAACTGAGAGCGAGAAAGCCCGACGCGATTACTGCTATGCCCGTGGCCAGGCCGTCCATATTGTCGAGCAGGTTTACAGCATTGGTTACGCCAATCAACCAGAAAATTGTGATGGCTACGTTGAGCGCCGCATAACTGGTCCAGGGCAAACTCAGGCCGTAATAGATCACGAAGGCTGATCCCATCACCTGTCCGATTAATTTCTGGTAAGGCTTGGTGTGCAGAAAATCGTCAACCAGCCCAACCACGAAAAGAAATGTGCTGGCCGCCAATACGACCAACCCATAAGGCGTGCGCGGGACGAAAGCGAAATAAATGATCACCACTGACAGCCAGATAGCGACACCACCAAGCATGGCGGTTGATTTCTTGTGCCAGCGGTCCGTCTTGGGCTTGGCGACCATGCCAATGCGCCGCGCCAGCAGGCGCACCAGTGGCGTCAGTACCAGCGCCAGAACGGCGGCCATCGCGACGGCAAGAAAATTCAGCGAGCTAAAGGGCATAACTCCGAAAGCGAGATCTGCAAACGGTTTCAAGCTAGGAAGTGTAAGAGGAAAGCTAATCGATAGCAGGCATCAAATCAAGTCAGCAACAGATTGATGCTAACCTTTAGTCATCCAACGACGAGGGCCGGCCGCTGTGATAGTCAATAACGCTCTGCAGGATGCCTTCGAGCTTCATCTTAGGCTGAAAATCAACGAGTTGTTTGATTTTTGAGGTGTCGGGAACGCGGCGCGGCATGTCTTCGAAGCCTTCTTCGTAAGCCTCGTCGTATGGCACGAAGACAATCTCGGAAGCAGAATTAGTGAGCTCTTTAACTTTTTCTGCGAGCTTGACGATGGAGATTTCTTCAGTTGAGCCGATGTTGTAAACCTGGCCCACGCTGTCCGCATGGTCCATCAGCTTGATTAGGGCGCCGACGACGTCGCCAACATAGCCGAAGCAACGCGTCTGCTTGCCGTTGCCATATACCGTGATGGGCCGACCGGCGAGCGCCTGTCTGACAAAGGTGGGAATGACCATGCCATAGCGGCCGGTTTGTCGCGGACCGACTGTGTTGAAAAGCCGGACGATTGTGGTTGGAAGTTTTTTCTCGCGCCAATACGCCAGGGCCAGAAACTCATCAATGGCTTTGGAACACGCATAGCTCCAACGCCCTTTCGTAGTCGCACCCATAACAAGATTGCCATCTTCCTTGAACGGGACGTCGGTGCTCAGGCCATAAACTTCCGACGTGGATGCGACCAGGACTCGTTTTTGTTTCTTGTTTGCCAGCGCCAGCACCACTTCAGTGCCGCGTACGTTTGTTTCAATGGTGCGCACCGGACTTTCGACAATCAGTTTTACGCCCACGGCAGCCGCCAGATGGACTACCACGTCACACTGGTCGACGAGCTCAGCGGTAACGGGCTGGTTGTGCACCGAGTCAATCGTGTACTGAAAACGGGGATTGTTTTTTAGGTGACGAATGTTTTCGATAGTGCCGGTTGACAGGTCATCGATGATCAGCACTTCGTCGCCACGCTGCAAGTAAGCATCCGCCAGATGAGATCCGATGAAGCCGGCGCCGCCGGTGATTAGTACACGCAAGTGTCAGTCTCCTTAAAAATTAATTTCCGAGCTGCGCCTTCATACAAATTCAATCTTGCCGTCCGGCCAGGCGAATTTTTATACGACTCCCGGGGCGCAACAAAACAACCGGGTGAGGCTCAACCAATTGTTGGTTTACTAAACTGAGCCTGTACCTCCGCAAAATAGTGGCGATAACCAGCGTCGCTTCCATCATCGCAAAATCTTGTCCGATGCAAACTCTGGGGCCACCACCAAAAGGAAAGTAAGCATACTTCGGCAGTTGTTTTGTAAACTCGGAGGTCCATCTATCAGGCTGAAATTCTTCCGGACTAGCAAAATACCTGGAATCTCGCTGTACCACCCATTGCGACATCAGCAGTTGTGTGCCGGCCGGTACATGATAGTCGCCTATCTCACAATCATGCGAAGCCTCGCGCCCTACACTGCGATTTGGCGGGTATAGTCTGAGGGCTTCTTTTATTACCTTCCGAGTATAGCGCAAGGCAGGGAGATCTGCTGCCTGCGGATTTTCTGACCTACCGAGAATGCTGTCCAGTTCCGTTACCAGTGTGTCCTGAATGTCAGGATGTAGGGCTAAAAGATAGCATGCCCAGGTCAAGACGAGAGCCGCTGCCTCATGACTAGCAAAAAATAGCGTTGCGAGCGCATCTCGCAGCTGTTTGGTGTTAAGTTTCGCTCCCTGTTCGTCTGCAGCGAATAACAACGCCGTTAGGAGATCATCCTCTTCTCCACCCCGGCTTAGACGTTCGGAAATGAGCCGGTAAATGATTTCATCCAGCCGTCTAACAGCCTTGCGGAAACGAAGGTTATTGGGAGTAGGAAGAACATTATCGAAAACCCACCAGAGAGTGCCTTGCGACGCGAACACCTTCGTAATGGTCTTACACACGTCGCGCACAACCGCGCCATCATTCTTCATGTCAGCGTTGAACAGGCATTTAGCTGCTATCTCAAACGCCAACGTCCTCATCTCGTCGTAAACATCGCCGACCTCCGCAGCGCACCAACCATTCATCATTTTTCCCGTACAGCCGATCATGGCAGCGCCATATGAAGCTAAGCGATCGCGGTGAAACGCCGGCTGAGTCATACGCCGCTCGCGCAACCAAGTCTCACCGCCGCTCGACAACAATCCATTACCAAAGATCTGTCGCTGCAAAGGCAACCGCAAAGACATTGGCTTGACGAAATTTCGATTACTAAACACTTGTTCAATATGTTGCGGGTTGTTGAGGAGGTAGACCGGGACGTGAAGAAATCTCAAACGAACAATGTCACCAAATTCACGAGCCGATTTGGTTAAGAACTCCAGCTGGTCTTTGCAAAACTCTCGCGAATTGCCTGTCAACGGATGGCATTTCGGGCCGGGGGGTCGTAGCCCTTTCATAGCGGTTACCTCAGAACTGGCGAGTAGATCTAATCAAGTTCCCGTACATAGAGTCCGTTGGATGTCCGGCATCTCAATGGCGGGATCAAACCAACGAGGGTCAGCGTCGGCTAAAACTTGAGCCTGACTTTAATCGGGACAAGAACTATGCAGCATGAACATCCTGAGTGCGTTTAGTAGAAAAAGCCGGACCTTCTCCTGCTAACTCCTGGTAAAGAGCCAGCACGTCGGCCACCAGGCGTTCTTTTGAATAGCTTTGTTCCACGAACGCCCGGCCCCGCTCACCCATTTCTTCACGAAGATCTTCTCTTTCGAGCAGGAAGTTAAGTCCTTTGCAGAAGTTCTCAGCATCGTTTGGTTCCACCCAGATGCCTCGTTCACAGACGATGTAGCGAGCTTTCCTGTCTTCGGCGTTGTTTGCTTTTTCCGGATCGCAGTTACCCAGCAAGTCCACAACTCCACCTACTGCCGTCGCAATAACAGGTCGTGCATTCGCCATTGCTTCAATGAGTGTCAAGGGAGTGCCTTCGTTGAGAGAAGTAAGCGCTACTACGTCCAGAGCCGGGTAAAAATTTTCCGGATCATCCCGCAAACCTGTGAAGATCACTTCGTCACGGAGACCGAGAGAGAAAGCCTGCTGCTGAAGTGAACGCTTAAGGTGCCCGTTTCCAATAACAATGAAGCGTATACGGCTTTCGCCGGAGGTTTTCGTTGTACCCAGGCCAAAGGATTGCTTATAGAGCGCGGCTGCCTCGAGAAAAAGCGAGTGATTCTTGATCTCAGTCAAACGGCCGATTATTCCAACGAGCAGATCAGTTTCACCTACTCCTAATTCTTTCCGGGATGCCTGACGCCGTTCTCTCCAGTTAGCAAACATACGGGTATCTAATCCAAGTGGGATGATTGCAAATTGGCCTTCGCGAATCACCGCCACCTGCCCTTTGCGACCAATGCCAAACTCTTCATGTATCTCCTGATACTGTCGTTGGCTGATGACAATCAGGCGATCTGTCATGTGCGCCAGGATCCGCTCGATGTTAAGGAAGATTTTTGTCTTGAAGCTGCCGTAGTAGCTGTGAAAAATGTGGCCGTGGTAGGTGTGCACAAACAGGCATGGACGCGGCCGGCCCCACAAAGCTGATGGCGTTAGCCAACGATAGAGCCAGCCTGCGATTCGTCCAACCGTCCCGGCTTTAGCCGTGTGCGTATGCACAATATCAGGCCTCTCCCGCAAAAGGAGCTGAAAAAGTTTCCAGACCGCGACGACATCGCTCGGCGAAATCTCGCGACTCATCTCAGAAATGATGACAGGGGTGATGCCTTGCGCAGTCGCAAAATACGTCATGTCATCCTCGCCCGGTGGCACCCGGCCAGCCACCAGGAGCGATTCAATTCCTGCCTTTCGGGTCGCCGCAGTTAGCCATGCGACGTGACGCGCGGGGCCTCCGACATTGAGGCGGGCAATGACGCGAACGATCTTCATTGGTCCCTGAGCAGGAAGGCTACCTGTCCTGAGGACAAGTCTCCCGGCGACGTCTGTGTTCTCGGATTAACGCAGGTCGAAAAAATCTCACCGCAAAGACACAGAGAATACAGAGATTGCATAGAAAAGAAGTGAAGTGAAGGCGGGTGGCTACTCATACATTTGAAAACTCACGCAGTCACCTGAGCAGGGAGCTGCAACTCTGTTTTGTTAGCGCCCGTCTCTGCGACTAGATTCGACGCATGAAGCAGACTTTCAAAGGTTCCGGCGTCGGTCCACCAACCCTCGAGTTCTTCCCAGGTCATCTCTTCTCGTTCAATGTAGGCATTGTTGACGTCGGTAATTTCCAACTCCCCGCGCCCGGACGGCTTTAGCGTGCGAATAATGTCATACACTTCACCGTCGTACATATAGATCCCGATAACGGCGTATTCAGACTTGGGCGCTTTTGGCTTCTCTTCAATCCGCAGCACCTTTTGACCGCTCAGTTCGGGAACTCCGAAACGCTCGGGATCCGGAACACGTTTCAAAATGATCTTGGCGCCTTTGCCCTGCTCTTTGTACGCAGTCACAGCGGCGGCAATATTCCCCTCAATGATGTTGTCGCCCAGGACCACACAGACTGGTTGTTTAGCCGTGAAGTGTTCCACCAGCGAAAGCGCCTCGGCGATGCCACCCTCGCCTTCTTGATACGTGTAGTTGAGATGTTTCAGACCAAACGCTTTGCCGTTCCCCAAAAGCTTAAGAAAGTCTCCGGCGGAATTGCCGCCGGTAACAATCATGATGTCAGTTATTCCGGCATTCACCAGCGTTTGAATCGGATAATAAATCATCGGCCGATCATAAACGGGCAGCAAGTGCTTATTGGTTACCGAGGTTAATGGGCGCAACCGCGTTCCCAATCCGCCTGCTAAAACTACACCTTTCACTCTTCACCTCCGTGTTTCTTCCGTATGACTTGTGCGTGGTCAATAGTCAGTGGTCAGTTGTAAAAACAACTTGCCCAATCATCTCAAACCACTGACAACTAACAACTGACCACTGACTACTAATCAATAAATCTTTGGTACCACAGCTCCAACATCAACAAAGTCCAGAGCTGGTGAGAATAATCTCGCTCACTGCGCGTGTGCAGCTCGACCAAACGTTTGACCGCTTCTGGTTTAAATAGACCGCGCTTCAGAGCTGACTCCGAAAGAATAGTTTCGCGCAGGAAGGGCTGCAACTTTCCGCGAAACCAATGGCCAATGGGAACGCCGAAACCCATCTTGCGCCGGTCCAGGTTTTCGGCCGGCAGCAGCTTCTTCAGCACTTGCTTCAATAAATACTTAGTGGTCAGTCCTCGCAACTTGAATTTCTCCGGCAAGCTCGCGGCAAACTCAATTACGTGATGATCGAGAAATGGAGAGCGAGCTTCGAGTGAATTTGCCATGGTTGCAATGTCAAC
>JBDUCC010000050.1:0-15142 GCA_040003675.1 bacterium
TTCAGGATACACACGACTCTCTGCCGTCTGTCTGCTGCCTGCTGCGTCTTGCACTGTGGTTTCTGCTGTTTACTGTTTGCTGTTCGCTGTTTGCTTTCTACTAACGAAGCAGAGAGAGGATAGCATTGACGAGTGCTTCCGGTTCAACCGGCTTGGCGAGGTGTAGTTGGTAACCCGCTGCTAAAGCGCGCTCGCGATCTCTAGCGGTGGCGTAGCCAGTCAGCGCAATGGCGGGAATCGACTGCGCTGCTTTGAGTAATGACTGGTCAGTACTGCCGGCTGAGTACTGAGTGCTGAGTACTGAGTGCTGAGTAGTGAGTGACGAGGCTTTGGTAATCAGTGGCAACTGCTGCGGCGCGGGGAGTGATGAATCATGAGTACTGAGTACTGGGTCAGTTACGAGGGAACGAATCTTACGCATCAACTGGTAACCGTCTTCGTCCGGCATGCCCAGGTCGCTAATGATTACGTCGGGCAATTCGAAGGGTGTAGGGTGTTGGGTGTCGGGTGTCGGTTCAGATGGTTGCCCCTGGACGTTGGTCTTTAGAGCCTGGACCAATACATCGAATGCCTCGGCAGCTGAAGAGGCAGCAATCACTTCGGCCCGCTGTCGTTTCAGCAACACCTCCAACAAGGTTCGCGAGTCTTCGTCATCTTCAACGAGCAACACTCGAATGCCGGACAAACTCAGCACTTCCGCGGAATCCAGAGCCTCAGCAACGGAACCGACGGATTTCTTCAGAGGCTCGGTTGTTTCTACCGTGTCGCGCGTAGCCTGCACCAGCGGCAACTCAACGATGAAGGTCGATCCCAAACCTCTTCCCGCGCTGCGCGCACTGGCGGTGCCGCCATGCAATTCAACCAAATGTCGCACCACGGCAAGGCCCAAACCTAGTCCCCCCGCTTTGCGTGAAATAGAACTCTCTTCCTGGCGAAATCGGTGAAAGATGTAAGGCAGAAACTCAGGTTTAATGCCTTCGCCGTTGTCGCTTACTGTCAGTCGCACGCATGGCAATCCCGAGTTACCGAGCCGTCCCGATAGGCTGTTCAACATAGAGGACTCATCGGGTTCTGAGATGCATTTAAGGCTAACGTTAACCTTGCCGCCGCGCGGCGTAAACTTGATTGCGTTCATCAACAAGTTCCAAACCACCTGGCGCAGCCGAGTCGGGTCGCCACTCACAATGCACGTTCCCGAATCCATCTCGAGTTCAACGGTAATGTCTTTCGCGGCGGCGGCCGGCTTCAGTGCTTCATTTGTAGTCTCGAGCAGCGGCGCTACATTTAGTGGATGCACTTCGAGCTGGAGATTGCCTTGAATGATTCGCGAGACGTCCAGAAGATCGTCAATTAGTCGCGCCTGCGATTTCGCGTTCCGTTCGATAATCTGAATTGCGTTTGGTACATTTTCTTCGTCGAGGTCTCCGCTGCGAATCAACATAGCCCAACCGAGAATGGAAGTAAGTGGAGTGCGAAGTTCGTGCGAGAGCGTGGCAAGGAATTCATCCTTGAGACGATCGGCTTCTTCTGCCTGCTCGCGTAATTTGCGCTCGCGCGTCAGCAATGCTGTACGTCCTTCTTCCGCAGACTTTCGGGTGGTGACGTCAAGCACGAGCGACAACACGGAAACCATTTTGCCGTTGGTATCGTGCAGGACTGAGTTATACCATTCGCAAAAAAGTACCGAACCATCGCGTGTGTAGTTGCGATTACGCTGAACCCCATGCAATTCGGCGCCGACCCGTTGTCTGTAAGTAACCTGCGCAACGGCATCGACGTCCTCGTCAAACACGAAATGCCAATCACCGACGTGCTTGCCTAAAACCTCTCCGGCTTTCCAACCAAACAGGCGCTCTGCGGATTCAGACCAGCGCGACACTCGAGCGTCGCTGTCCCACTCGATAACAGCGAGCGGCGAATTCTCGACAAGCAAGGTCAAGCGCTGGTGGGCTTCCTGCGCGTCCTCTTCAGCTCGCTTTCGCTCGGTTATGTCCTGGATGATAGCGACACCACCAATGATTTCGTTCTGCTCGTTACGCAGCGGCGAGTAGTAACCCTTGAAGAAACCCTGGTGGCCGGTTTGGGGCACTGTGTAAGGCGTATTGTGAGAGGTTGCGGTGTAACCTTCCAGGGCCGCGTAAAAATACTTGTCGTCTCCGGTTTGTTTTAGAAATGGAAATACGTCAAACGCGCATTTGCCAAGTACGTCTTCTCTGCGCATTCCAGAGATCAATTCCATCGCGCGATTCCAGGCGGTGTAGCGACAATCGCGATCAAACGCCAGAATACCCGCAATGCTCGCGTCGAGCAGTTGTTTCAGGAACAATTCTAACTGTAAAGGCTCTTTGTCCACGGACATAACATTCAATAAGTTGTGGTCGCGGAAAATCGAGAGGGTCGGGGCGCAGTGCTTAAAGGATACTAAGATAATAGCGGCAAACAGTAAACAGGAAAAGCAGTGAATCGTGAATCGTGAATGGTGCGACTGGACGCGTTGCGCGCGGCGAAATCCAGATGTCCCCTTCCGCTTGGGAAGGGGAATAAGGGGAAGGTCCGTGAATCGTCAAGCCCCTCCCCAACCCTCTCCCAATGGGAGAGGGAGCAAATCGTAAATAGACGAGCAAGCAGTTAACAGCAAACAGGTGAAGAACTGTTGCCGGTTCACTGTTACCGTTTACTGTGCCAGTTCACGGTTCACAGTTCACGCTTCTATTTAGGTAACGGATCGGCACCGAAGTTCGCGTGTACCATCATCCATTTGCCGTTCTGCTTTACATAAACGCGGGTTGACTTGGCGCGAGACGGCTCTGTCTTGCCATCCTTGTCTTTCAAGATACCGACGTAGTTGTAACTCAGAATCGCCACGTCATCGTTGTAAACCTGCACCTTCGCATTGGCCATCTCTCCGGCCAGCGTTCTGATGCTGCTAACTCCGCCGGCTTCGGCGAGGCGCATGTTCAGTGCCTTACCTTCCAGACGGGTAGCATAATCGCCGTTAAATTCCGTGTAGTCGTCCGCGATGTTCTTCATGTGTTCGGCAACATTCGTTGGGTCTTTTATTTCGGCGGCCCATTGAGCCTTGACCATCGCAATTACCTGGTCGCCGACAGAAGACTGTTGTCCAAATCCGGTCAATGTAAGAGCCGCCAGGCAGGCGATGCCCATTAATGCCAGTGTGACTTTTCGCATGTTAATTCTCCTTGGGATTTCCCGGGTGTGAGCTTGCAAGCTCTAGGGTTGTAAAACTGGGCTGAAGGTCCAAACGCGAAATCAGGTAGACAAATTGTTGTCTAATTGCGTAGGAAAGTTCGTTAGGGTGGCTTGACGCGGTACATATTCCGCGTAGTTCAACGTTCTGTCAAGCGGCGTACTCAGGACTCGAGACAGAAAGACGAAAGGGAGGCGCACCCGCAATGAAGGAACTGAATCATAGCGCAAGCAGAAGTCGGAGGTCAGAAGTCGGAAGTCGGAGGTGGGAAGTCAGAAAGACGTGGATCAGAATCGTTTCTACGACCCGGAGGTACGAATGCGGATCAGAAAAGGCCTTCCCATCGCGCTGCTGTTAATCGTAGCCTGCCAGTGGAGAGGCCCAGTCAAGTTGCCGATAGTTCCAAGTACTCAGGCGAATCCGCTGGGAAGCGCAACCGCTCACCAGCCTTCGTTAACAGTTTCCACTCCGATACCAACAACTGCGGCAACTTTTAGCGACGCTGATTTCGCGCGACATGTGGCGCTGCTCAAGAGCGAGACTAAAAAAAAGCAACGAGCCTCAGGCACCCGAGCACAGGCTGAGTTCTTTTTTGTTATTCAGCGGCCGTTCGTCGTTATCGGTGATGAACCCAAACAGCTGGTGCAGGAACGTGCAGAGGGTACGGTGAAGTGGGCAGTCGACCGGCTCAAGCAGGACTTCTTCGCAAGCGACCCAAAAGAGATCCTCGACATCTGGTTGTTCAAAGATGCAGCCTCTTATGAGAAACATGCGCGGCTGTTGTTTGGCGACGAGCCGTCCACACCCTACGGCTACTACTCGAGCAGTCACAAAGCATTGATCATGAATATCGAAACCGGTGGCGGGACTTTGGTCCATGAAATTGTGCATCCCTTTATGGAAGCGAACTTCGCTGCGTGCCCGCCATGGCTTAACGAAGGTTTGGGCTCACTCTATGAACAATCTGGCGATGCGGAAGGACATATTCGCGGGTTTACGAATTGGCGTTTGCCGGGCTTACAGAAGGCGATACGAGCAAAGCAAGTGCCGTCGTTCAAAGAGCTGACTGCGATGGATTTTCGCGCGTTCTACAGTCAGGACAAAGGGACCAACTACGCGCAGGCGCGCTACCTTTGTTATTACCTGCAGGAGAAGGGCGTGTTAGTAAAGTTCTATAAGGATTTTCATGCGCGTCAAAAAGAAGATCCGACTGGGTTTAAGAGTCTGCAAAGGGTATTGGCAGAGCCTGATATGGACGCGTTCAAGAAGAAGTGGGAGGCGTACGTTCTGGAGTTGTGAAGATAATAGAAGTGAACAGCAAACAGCTAACCGGAAACCGTGAACCGGAAACCGTAAACAGAATGCGGCAGAAGGCAGTAGGCAGTAGGCACAAGGCAGAAAAGCAGTAGGCAGAAAAGCAGCGAGCTATGCTCGCTGCCTGCTTTCTGCCTGGCGCTTACTCCTTTGTGCCGGCTGCTTACTGCCTTCTGCCTTCTGCTGTTTGCTTCTTTCAACGCCTCTTCAGCACTTGGCGTGATACGGCGAAGTCGCCGTCGTTCGGCGCGGCCTTCAACCCGAGTATGCGCGTCATGATGTTGTAGATTTGAATGTTGCCGAATGGCGCGACAACGGCGTGGCTTCTGAAAGCCTGTCCGTGGCCGATGAAAATTGCGCGCATCGACCGAAGTTGATTGTCATAGCCGTGCCGACCTTTCGCCGGCCCTGACGCCGACTTGTTAATCTCTGTCAAGCCCTCGCGGTTCATAAGCGCCCAACCCTCGTCAGGTAATACGAGCAGTGGCGCGATGCGAGGGTTATTGCGGTAATGAAAACGTTCGGGGATTTCCGATTTACGAAACACGCGCGCCTGCGGCGGCAGGCGCCGGCGCAAACTTGAATAAATCTTCAATGCTTGTCCAGGTCGCGGAAAGATGCTGACAATTTCCGGGGTCCAAAAAATATGTTCCGCCAGGCTGATATCAAACATCTGGTCCAGCAGGATCATGTTCTTTGGATCAACGGCAGCCATGCCATGATCCGAAACAATGATCAAATTCACTTGAGTAAATATTTGTCGCGTGCGCAAGCCGCTAATTAGTCTGCCGATTGCCGTATCCAGTTCCGCTACCGCGTGTCTGGTTTGTTTCGAGTCAGGTCCGAAGTGGTGACCAGCCTCATCGGTGTCGCTGAAATACAAAGTAAAAAGGGTGGGCCGCTGCCCCAGGGGCAGATCGAGCCACTGCAAAACCATGTCAACCCGATCGGCGTTTGGAACTTTCGCATCGTAAACTTTCCAATAGCTGGGACGCTTGCCTGCGATTTCGGCTTCGGTTCCGGGGAAAAACATAGCCGCCGCCCGCTGATTTTGTTTTTCCGCGGTTACCCAAATCGGCTCGCCCAGCCACCAACGCCCCTTTTCGACCTCTTCGCGTTTGTGCAAATTAAAGACAGCATTAAACTGCGGATCGTAGAACTCGTTTTCAACGATGCCGTGGTGCGCCGGATAGAGCCCGGTGGCGATAGAGTAGTGATTGGGAAAGGTCTTCGTCGGAAAGGAGGGGATCAGCCAGCGCGCGCGAACGCCGGTGCGCGCCAGGGAATTAAGATGTGGGCTGGGATACTTTGCAAGGTAGTCGTAACGGAACCCATCGAGCGAAATGAGGATCACGGTTGGCCGTAAATCCATGATCGGTTTTGTTTGTGCGTTACCGGAAAGAGCGACCGCCAGCACTACCAGCGCCGCCAATATGATCTGTCTGACAAGATGTCGAATATGTTTCATGCGGTGACTAGAATTATGCGGCGAATTTTTTGCGCTAAGATTATCATCAGTTGCCAGATTATTCTTCTTAGTAGTTCAGCAGCGTTGTGTCCTGGTTTCAGTTTTCTCGGTGGAACCTTTTAGCTCTTTGTGTTTCTGTGGTGCAATTCTTCGCTATTGCTCATCACAAAGGCACAAAGGCACAGAGGACACTGAGGACGGACCGAGATAAACTCAAAATAGGACACCACCGTCAGCAGTCCCGGGAATTTCCATTGTTGACGATCGATTCACCGGACTTACTGCCGGGGCTAAGATGATGCCGCCGCGCCGCTCCCTTTGACGTTTATACAACCAACGAGGAAACAAATGCACACAACTCAAAAACATACAGTGCGATTCGCCCAAACACTTTTGTTTGTTCTTTTAATGTTAACAATACTGTGCGCGTCGGCCTCCGCTGCAAAGCGCTACGACGTGCTCGTCCAGGGAGCGTTGGATGTTGAGTTGCAGCCTCTGATAAAGGCGCTTGAGGGCCGCAAGGTCGTCCAGCTTGACGCCTGGACTTTTTGGACAGGGCGCATTGGCAAAAAGAACGTAGTCGTCTCGCGCACTGAGGTGGGTCCACTTAATGCGGCGGCGGCGACCGCGATTGGCATTCGTTACTTCCATCCCCGCATTCTGATTAACCAGGGTACAGCCGGAGGGCACAACCGCAGGTTGAAGTTGTGGGATATTGTGGTTGGCGAGCGAACCATAGATTTTTCCGGGGTGCGGCAAGCACACGGCGATGCCGGCAGCGGTGTTCGCATTGAACGCTGGGAGCCGATGCATAACCGTTTGCGCATTGACGGGCGCGAGCAAATTACTTTTCAGAATTTTCCTGGTGATGAATCGCTAGTCAAAGCAGCTTTAAAAATTCCGTACGCGCGCGGTCAGGTGGTTGCCGGAAACATCGGCTCGGCATTTCATTATTCACGCGAGTTGGATTACATCGATTGGGTGCGGCGCGTCTACAAAACAGATTCCGAAGACATGGAGAGCGCTTTCTCGGCAGGCATAGCGACAGCGATGCACGTGCCTTTCGTCGCCGTACGCATTATCAGCGACACTGAGTGGGAGCATCCTACGTTTGAACGGATTGCGGGAGAGTATTGCGCCGAGTTCGTGGTGCAAATGATTCGTGCCTTGCCGTGAATGGAAGTTAACAGCAAAGAGTAAACAGTAACCAGCAGAAAGCAGTAGGCAAAAGGCAAAAGGCAGAAGCCAGGAGGAAGACGGCAGGAGCAGGAGGCAGTAACCAATAAGAAAGTGCCTAGTGCTGCTAACTGCCGACTGCCGGGTGCTGCTGCGAACTGCGGACTGCCGCCCGCCGCTGCCGCCGCCTTACTGCTTACTATTCACTTCAGTTGTCGCGCGTGGGGTGTTTAGTGAAAGGCGTGTGCGCATGCGTTGTTGCCACTCGCTGCGCCGGCTTTCTGTTTCCTCAATCTGGGAAAGCGCGGAACTCAAAGTTTCGCCGCCGAGTTGTCTCATCTTCAAATAGAGCAATGCCGACACGATTGCGACGAGCGGCACCACCACAATGTTCACCAGGCTGGCGAGCTGCTTATAAATTTCCTGTAAGTGGACTCCCTGCGTGGGCGCTCCGGGTGGTCTTGTGCCTACGCTGATCCGGCCCAGCAACAAACTGACGGTGATGGGAATTATGAACTGCAGTGCCCAGACGATGATCATGGTGCGCCACGATCGTGATGCCAGTTCGTACGAGCGCTGCCGTGCGGCTTTCTTCTCCAGTCCCTCAACCAGCACTACCGGCGCATAGAACGCATAACGCAATTGCAGCACGATGCCGGGAATGACCAGCAGTATCGTGCCGATAATGATGCGCAGCGTCACACCCAAACTGGTTTTCAAAAAAGGCTTCCAACGCTTCCTTAAAACTGCGAATGCCGTTCGCAGCTCGACCGGGCGCAACGGTGCCGCTTGTAATTGAGTAACAATTACTGCAGTCATGCCGGCAATCGCTGAGGCGGCGACGAAGTAAGCCGCGACGTGCAGCAGGGCCACAAACACCAGGGCGCAAACCAACGCAACTTTTGCGGCAGTTATGCTTTTAGGCTGACCATTAAGTGCGAGCTGCAAGATGATCATCAACGCTGTGGTAACGAAGACTGGGCAATGGGCCAATAAGGACATCTTTAAGAATTTGGGAAAGTACTCGCTATAGAGTGCAAACGCGCGGCGGTAGAGCGCGCTGATACCGTCCGCTTGCCCGCGCAGCGCCGAAGCAAAGGCGGCGGCGGTTTGTGGACGCGCAGCTGGATCTTTTGCCAGCGCCCTCATGACGACTTGCTCGACGCGCTTAGGAACTTTTTTCGTTCGCTCACGCAACGAAGGGGGTTGGAACTCGAGATGAGCGCGCATTACTGCGTCGGTGTGACCGGCGAAAGGCGGATCGCCGGCCAGCATCTGATAAGCAATAACACCGAGACTGTAAATGTCAGACCGCGCATCAAGCGTCTTGCCGACGCACTGCTCTGGCGACATGTAAATTGGCGTGCCCATGATCGCTCCGACGTGAGTTAACTGAGTCGCACGCGTCACCTTGTCGCGACCGGCGGTTGAATGGGCAGCGCTGGTTTGACGTGCTTCAGCGTCAAACATTTGTGTGCGAGCCTCGTCTAAAGCTTCCAACGAGTTGTTGGCCTGGGAACCTCGGTCGGCGTTTTGTCGCGCTGGGGAAAGAACGGCGATAGCGGCAGACTCAAGCTCGGTTGATGTTCCGGATGAGGGAAATAGTCGCGTGTCCTCGCTGGTGCCGGCGGAAGTTAACGCCGCTGACTTTGCATGCAGTGTTTCGTCCGGCTTGCCTCCATGATCGCCCGCTAAGATGAGCGTTTCCGTTTCCAGTTCTTTACTGAGCTCGCGCGCGGTTCTGATCGTAGTTTCTCCACCGGCATTCCTTTCCGGCGCGACGGAGGTCTCGACTTCGGCGAGTTTTGCGATTCCGAAATCAAGCACCTTGACGCGATAGCCGCCCAACCGGTTTGGTTCCAGCCAGATGTTCTCGGGTTTTAGATCACGGTGCACGATGCCCTGTTGATGCGCTTCATGCACGGCGGAGCTGACTTGCTCGAGAATGTCCACCACCCATTCCAACGGCAGCCGTGTTTCCTCTTTCAACACGTCTCCAAGGGTGCAACCGTCAAGATATTCCATCACCAGGTAAGCAACGTCGTCGCCATGCGTGCGCGCAAAACCGAAATCGGTAACGTCCACTACGTTTGGGTGACGCAGCCGGCCGGCGGCGCGCGCTTCGCGTTTGAAGCGTTGCACGAATTCCTCATTGCGCATGAACTGAGGCGTGATCAGTTTGAGGGCAACATAACGCTCGGTGCCGAGGTGCACGGCGAGATAGACGGCGCCCATGCCGCCCTCACCCAGCAGCCGTTCCAGGCGGTACTTATCGTCGAGCACCTGACCGATATATTGATCGGATGGCATCGTGTCGTGAATCGTAAACTGGAAACCGTGAACCGTAAACTGTGTGACGAGAATCGCAAAGAGAACCACGGTTGATGACGTGGATAATACGAAGCTAGAGGACAGAAGGTTTACGCCAAACCGGTCACAATTTGTGACTGGAGGTTTCCTATCCGCAGATTACGCAGAAGTGCAGAACCGGACAAGACTGTTAGAGCGATCTTATTCTTACTCTGTGTAATCTGCGTAATCTGCGGATAGAAACCTGTTATTAGCACATCTGCCAGGCTTTGATGGCGTTGACGGGAGTAAGCAGCATCAGGATTTCAAGCAGCAGGCTATCGTGAATCCAAAAAATCAGGATCAACTCAATAGCAGCAAAGAGAAGCAGCGAGCGACGCAGGCCGAGTCGTTGAGCAATTAAGAATCCAGCAATGCAGCAGAGCAGGTCACCGAGCGAGTTGACTACCGTATCGCCGTTGTAACCCAGGGCGGCGGTTGCGGTGCGATAGCGTTCGATAACGAAATTTGTATTTTCTAAAATTTCCCACGCTGCTTCGACGACGGTCGCCAGCAGCAACTGCGTCCTTACAGGCCACTTTGGCGCCAGCCAGTAAATCAGCCAGAAAAACAGCACCCCGTGCAGCAGATGCGTGAAGCTATAAGGATCGAGAAAGTGTTGGGAATTGTTGGCGCTGCAAACGCCGCCGGACCACGCCAGCAACTTTCCGCAAGCGCAAATCCACAAACGGCCTTCAAGGTGAAGAAGGATCGCGACAGCAGCGAATGACGCAATGATCGCCAAGGCCGTCCAAAGTTTTCGTCGCGGAGCGAGAACTGTTGTGGACATCGGGACAATTAGAATAGCAGACCCAGCGAAATGATAACGAAGGATGAGTGGAAGAAAACTGAAGAAAACAAAAGATCAGAAAAACCATTGCAGGAAGTCGGACCGGCGACGCACGTACTATTCTACCGGCGGGCTGGCGAGAGAGAGAATCGAGACTACGCGCGCGCTGCCATGTTGGCCTTTAGCGATCACCCGATAGCCGCCGCTTGGCGTAGGAACATTCCACACGGCTCGCGTTTCGGTTGCGATTGTGGCCGAAGAAAGGTTACCCAATTTTGCGAAGGGAATCTCTTTTCCAGGACGGACGAAACCGGTAATCCAAACCACACGTCCTTCCCGATCAACTTGTAACGCGACAGTAGCGTAATTCGTGGCCCTCAGAGCCCATGCTTCCTTGCGACCACCTTCACGCTCCTGCTCTTGTTCTTCGCGAGCTTCTTCTTCGCTATCTTCGCGAGTGCTGCGTGCTTTACGTGTGCGGAGCCGATCAAGCTTTGCGTGGGCCTGATCGAGAGTCGAGCCAATGCCCACACCGAGAATGGAATCCGGAACTCGCGCTGGTTGAACTTTCTGCGCCGAGCCCACGGAGGCGCCGAACAACATCAGCACAGATAAAAAGAGGCGGATCGGCCCCCCCAGGGAACCGATCCGTCGAAGTTGAAAACCAGAGGCTTTCATATTATCTATCTTCAGCTAGCGGTGAAACTGGATGTTACCCTGAGTCAACACACCTGAGCGCGATGACGTACGGGCACCCATGATCATAATTGAGAATCTGTCATTCGTTCCCGGCTCACCGTTGTCCTGCACTTTCACGGTAAACAACACCAGGTCTCGCCCGACATGTCCCCGACCAGTAAACGTGACCTCATTCGTTCCCGGGTCGTAGCTAAACGAGTCAATTGAATCAGAGACGAGGTGGATGTCTTCCCCTTTGTCCTGGTAATTGAGATGACCGCTCGGTGTGTTATCAGCATTAAAGCCGAAGCTGACCAGCTTGTTAAGAATATTTCCACCGCCAGTCACCTTGGTGACATCCCCGACTCCGGGCGACGGACTGGGTGATGGACTTGGTGACGGACTTGGACTTGGTGATGGCGAAGGAGTCGGCGTCGGTCCGCAGTTAATTGTGTATTGCGTGCCGCCGCGAGTTATATCCCGGATGGCGTTTGCACCGGATGTGAATGCCTGGCCGCGCAAGCCCACTAGAACCGAACCAGCGCCGACAGCCGGACCATGAGTGACGAACGGATTGAGTTTGCTGGCAGCGACTTTGATAGTGATTGTCTTGTTGACCGTGTCAAATGCACCACTGTCAGCATTGCCCCGCGAGGTGTAGGTTATCGTGCCGTCGGAATTTCTCACCGCGGTCCCGAAAGTAAACGTCGGCGTGGTGTCCGTGTTGGCGCGCACGAAAAACTGGTCGCCACGATCGGAGAGTCCGTAAGTGTAGTCTCCGGTCGCACTCAGTTTAGAATTTGGCGCATTGGCCGTAAAGTTCATGCGCCAGTTGGCCGCAGGAGGCACAACTGAAAGGTCTGACACTTTCATGGTGGCAACGATGACCGGGTCGGTCGTACCCTCACACGAATACTTGATCGATGTGATGTCGAGTGGGCTGGTGCCACCCGGTTCAGCTAACAAACCGATGGTTTGGTCACCCGTGAAGTCAGTAACTTGTTCGCCATTCGGACCGGGCTGTGCAGGCGGAGGGTTGAGGCCCGGAGCGAATGGACCAGATCCCGGGACAGGCGCGGGAACCGTGCCGCCTTTGATACTCGGACCGCTGATCTGGCGCGACACGAAGGTGTGTCCGTCAAAATCGTTATGGTCGTCAGTGTAGTCAATGACGGCCGCACCGGTTGGGTCAAACGAAATCTGAAAGTAATCAAGCAGATTGCGATTAGCATTACCCAATGTGCCGCCTTCAGAGATGTTGCTGCCGTGGATGAAATGGTCACTGACCTTCACTTGGCGGAAGGTCGGCTTATCCGCGGTCGCGTCGAAGCTCTGCGCGTAAAAGACGTTCCAGTTGGCACTGTCATTGTTGGTGTTTTCCGTCGTGCCATACCAGGTGATGCCGACCGAACCGGGCGTTGGGCCCGTCTCCATCCAGGGCACGACACTGGTCCTCGTGTCCGGTCCATCACTGACGCGAGCCGGTTTACTCCAGGTTGCGCCTTTGTCTGTCGAATGAACCAGGAAAATATCCTTATCATTCGAGTAGGCTACGTATGCGGTTCCGAAAGGAGTGCCGTCGTCAGCCACCTTAACGCTGAAGAAGAGATGGGCCACGCCGTTAGGATCAGTCGCGGCTACATTACAAGTATAGGTTAGTGGCTCTGAGCCGGCTGGAGCCGGAAAAGGCGGCGGCGTGCCAACACAGACCTGACCGGTACTACCGCTAATGTAGACAGTGCCGCTTGCCTGGTGTACGTCAATCGAGCCTACCTGCCCAATCGCGCCAGCAGTCTTGGCTGGGCCGTAGGTCAAGCCGCCGTCAGTTGAACGCTGAATCATTGTCACGGCCGGCGCTAGCGTACGGTAAAGGAGGTACACCTTGTCTTTGCCGTAGAACTCTTGCCATTCCCGGTCGTCTCCCGGAGCGCCGCCAGTGGCGTTGCCCAAGGGATTGTTCAGGAAGGTGACGCCCTTGTCGGTCGAACGCTGCGTCGAGATGTTTGCCGCCACCAGACTGGAAGCGGCCAGAGTGGGTGGAGTGTTGGTCGTCAGCGTCGTCGGATCGGGGAAACCGACGGCCAGGTCAACGTCGCCGCCACCATCAGCACCGACGGATGTGGCATCCTCCTCCGTGAATGAGTCAGGCTGTCCGCGATACACAGGATGACGCATCATTGGATCGTATGAGGGACTGCTTGGCTGCAAATCGAAGTACCAAAGGTCAACGCCTGCTGGCACGCCACGGATACCGGCAACGTAGTGGTTACCCAAATTGTCTGTGCGGCTGCTCGGCTCGCCATCGCGACCCGCGGAGGGAGCTTTCACCGTCACGTTTGCGCTGAACGAAATGCCATCTTTAATGTAGTTCGCGTTTCGTCCTTGCGCCGCATTCTGCACGGTAGCTGTGCCGTGATACTGATCGGCTAGCGGTGTCACTGCAAAGTAGAGGGTGTGTACGGTGTAGACGCCCGTTCCTGTGGTCGTCGGATCGATGGCCGCGCTCTCGCTGGTCTGCGGGGCGCCATCAGCGGAACTGCCCACGATGGGGCCGGCGTTCGAGTCTTTGTGGATATAAAGATCGTAATCGTTTGCAGGGTTAGTCCATGTGATCTTCACCGAGATCAGTTTGCCGGTGTAATCGCCTGCCGCGACGTTCAGCGTGTAGGTATCGCAATTGACGCCCTCTACGCAGGCGCTCTCATTAGCGGCGCCAGTTCCAGCCGCCGTGCCATCCCATTGCTGAGTTGGTCCGGTAGGCGTGATGTTGCCAGCCGAGGGGTTCGCTGCGCTCACGGATCGCGGTGGGAGCGAAAGCATCGAAACAGCAAAGGCCGCCACGAGAAGAAGATTTATCGGAGCATAGGAAGTTAAAGACGAAACCCTGAAGGACCGCCTAAATGTTTTTCTTAATCTTTGCTTCTGGGTTAACTTTGTAGAAACAATCTTATATTGTCTGTTCTCTGAACGCTGGTTGTTGATTATGCTGAATCTCATGTGCGCTTACTCCTGTTTCGGCGAATTAATTGCCGGGCTGACTTCGCGCCGAACGACCGCCCCGTTTTTCCACCAATCGCCTCAATTGCTGTAACTGCCTTTAACGAGGGACAGAATAATTCAGGGAGGTTGAGGAATAGTTGAGTCGGAAACTTGAGGTTTTGAACGAAGTTAAACTCTATTAGTTGTCGAGTTTGCGAGGTTTCCGGCAGGCGATAACAACCGGAGTCGCCCTCGAGGGAAGCAGCGGGCTGGACGACGCGACTGGATCCACAGACCTAATAACTATGGGAACGGACCTCACAATGCGCGCTACTCGCCGTGAATAGGTTTTATTTTCGAGGTCGAGCGTAGTTGCGCGTATAACTCGGCAATTCAACGTCGGAAGGATGCAGAGGATCAGGCGCCGGATCGGAGGCGACGAGCTTGAGCGGCAACACGCCTGCCCAAACTTTCAACGCGTAATCTTCTTGATCGTCGAGCGGTGGGCCAGTTCGCACTTTCGCTGAAACTTCTTCGAGCGGCAGCGCCAGGACGGTTGTCGCTTTCAATTCCTGTTCGTTTGGCCCGCGAACTTCATCCCAACGGCCGGGAACCATGTGTTCAGACAGCGCCCGCAGTGCGGTTAACTTCGCGTCTGCTTCTTCAATCATGGTGGCGTTGCCGAAAACGACGACTGAGCGGTAATTCATCGAATGATGAAATGCCGAACGCGCCAGGACCAGACCATCAATCAGAGTTACGGTCACGCAAACGTCGATACCGGTTTTCAAGGTTCGCAGCATGCGGCTGGCTTGTGAACCATGAATGTAAAGCTGATCGTCAACGCGCGCGTAACCGGTAGGAATCACAACTGGCTTACCATCCGCCACGAAACCTACGTGACAAATAAAACCTTCGTCGAGGATTGCGTACACAAGCTCGCGATCGTAAACACCGCGTTTAGGTAGGCGCTTCAGCGTGGTGCGTTCAGTCTGCGGAAACTTCATGAGGTGAATCGTAAAGCGTAAAACGGTAATAGTAAATTCTAGCCTCAGGTACGAATACCGGAGCGCGCGGAGCGTGCGATAGCGCAAAGGCTAGAAGTCAGTCTTTATGTGTGGGCTGTCGGCCGCGTCGCGGGCTCTTCGATCATATGTCACCGATCCTGGGGTTCCGCTTC
>JBDUCC010000215.1:0-4405 GCA_040003675.1 bacterium
GCAAGCTTTACTGTTTGCCTACCACCGCGAGCTTCGAGCAGCATGTGACAAACCACTGCAACGACAATGATCGCGCCGCCCAGAATGGCCCACGATGTTGGCCGCTCGCCAATCGCCAGGAAAACCCAAATTGGATTTAGCACCGGCTCAACGTAGCCGACGATGCCGGCATCAAGCGAGCGAACGCCGCGAGACATCGCTAGCGTGAACAACGTATACGCTATGCCAATTTGGACGATTCCAAGGTAGGCGACACCGATTGCGTCATATCCGGATATCTGCGGCAGAACCTTCAGTGCTGCCGGAGCTGCGATTAAAACTAGCAGCAGATTTCCATAGATCACCGACGAGGCCCGGTTGACGGCGCGAGATTTCGCATGACGCAACAGCAAAAAGTAGCAAGCAAAACAAAATCCCGACGCAAGTGCCAGGAGATTTCCGGTCACGTCCTGGGGGCGCAGTTTGCCAACAAAGAATAGCGACATGCCGGCTACACACACCGTAACGGTTATCAAATCGCGCCGGCGGAATTTTTCCTTGTAGAAAACCGGCTCAAGGAGCAGGAGGTAAACGGGCGCAGTGTATTGCAGAAAGATCGCATTTGCTGCTGTCGTTTCTTTCGTCGCCAAAACGAACAACAGCAACAGCGCTGCATAAAGAATTGACGCCAGCGCGGTGACTTTGTTGAGTCCAAAACCTTCGCGACGCGTGAAGATGGCGACAGTAATTGCCGCCAGCAGTGAACGACCGAATGAGAGTTCAAGTCCCGATAGCGTAATCCATTTAATGAAGAGTCCGCCCGTACTCCACAACACCGCCGCCGCCAACACGAATAGCAGTGGCGAACGGGGCGCATTTCCGCCCTTATCATCGATAGCTTTTGATTGACCGTCCATTGCTCAGAGCGTAATGTTAGCGGCGCTCAGGACACAAGACGCGCGAATAGATTTCAGGAAGGTCGGAGATGAACAACTTCCCCCAACAGCCTCTACCGCCGCAAACAACCGGAATCAAGAAACAGTGGATCATTCTGGGAGCGGTGATCGGCGTACTGGTGCTCGTGATGGGTGGTTGCGTTGCTTGCGGCGCGTTGATTGGCTTGTCGAGCCTTAACAATTCGAATAGCGAGGCGAACGATCCTGACAATCCACTCGGGTCTTCTGAACAAGGCAATAGTGGCACAAGCTCGGGGTCGTTGTCGGGCACTACCTGGACTGGAACCTCGACCTGCGACGATGGCGAGAACATGCAAATGATTTTCAAATTCGCAGAATCCGGAAACCCGCTTTACGAATATCAAACGAAAAGCGGGCAGCGATCGGTGGAGCTTACTGAAGTTGGGCAGTCGTTAAGATTTGTTCCTCCCGGAGGTGGCGTGACCAGCATCACCATCGATTCGCTTAATGTAGCGAGCGATCGCGTCAGCCACACTATGAGTTTCTCTACGGAACGAAGTTATGGAGGTACGCTAACCCAAAGTCGCGCCAGAATCGGCACCGAAGCCGCAATCACGGATGGCGACCTGCAAGTCGAAACTACAATTCGTACACAATCGGTCAGCAGCCAGCCCGGCATTATGGTTCCAGGCGATGAGCAGGTGGTGGTCTGTCGCGGGAACCTGAAGCAGCAATAAAACTGGCCGCGGATTTACGCGCATGCAAGCGGCAGATTACTCGTTCGTTTCGTGACGGGATTTGAGATACTTGCCAAACACACCATTCCACGGTGGGATAACAATGGAAACAGCGCCGTACGTTTTGGCCTGGCAGGCAAGCCGTATCAGCGGCTTAGGTTCAGTGGTATCGATGTAGCCAAACTCCTTGATCTTCTTTCCTTCCCGCACGGCCACGTCAGAAAGTTTTTCCGCGCCTCCTAACACGCCGACCCAGCAGGTACCACAAGATGCCGAGCGGCATTCAACTGGAATGGGACCTTCAGGGCGTCGCGGGTCGATCTCGCGCCAGTTGCGCGTGCGATCGTCTGATGCTCCCCACGCCATATCCTGATCGTGGTTCATTTTGTATTTCGCGGCCGCGTCGTTCTCGTCGTAAGTGACGGTCCACTTCTTATCGATTGTTTTCAGAAAACCAAACAGTCCCTGGCTGTCATCTTTCGCGCGATCGCTGAGAACCTGATCGGGCGACTTCTTCGCGCGCTTCTTATCGAGCAACATGGCGCCCGGCGCATTTTTGAATGCTGCTAACCCTGCCTGCTGAATTGTCATGAACGCAACGGCGGTAATGCCAATCAGTAATGACGGATCCACGTTTACAATTGCGGCCGTCTCGCGCGCTACCACCAGAATCTGATCCGAGAGTTGTGCCTGCTTTCCGGCGTCGGCGGCCTCGGCAAAAGCCTCTACCGCTTTTTTAACTTGTGGCCAATAACGGTGCCCGTAAATAAACGTGTGTGACGAATCGACCTGGTCCTTGAGGTCGTGGTGGCCCTTCATCAGCAGTTGCTTCGCCAGCTCATCTTTGTCCCCGGCTTGCTGCAAGGCCGTGAACAATGACAGTGGGTAAAACGCAAACCAAATCTGGGTGGCGTTTTTGTCCACTTCATGAATCGAGCGCAGTAAGGTGGTTAGAGTGGCCGCCCAGGCTTCTTCGCTCTGCCGGCTAAGGAACTGTTCAAATGATGTTTGCATACTGTTTGTCGCCAATTCGGTGGTCGTAGGAAACGGTGATTATACCGATGAAGTGCGGAACTTCACAGCGGACATACTGGGACCGCTCTTACTGGGACATGTTAATACTGGGACCGCGGGCGTCTCGCCCGCAATGAGCGCGCAGCGCGAACAGCTCAACCACTCAACCGTGTTTCTTACGTAGCCAGGCGGGCGAGGCGCCCGCGGTCCCAGTAATAAAGTTGACAAGAATCACCGGCGGCGTTAAAAGTCAAAATCAATTCGACACTTACTTAGTCAAGGCCCTGCTTGGGGAGAATCTAAATGAGCACCGAAGAACCAACCAGCCAAAAACCCGGTCGCACGTTCGACAGTGCCTACGCTTTTTCTTTTGCTATTGCTGTCGGACTAGTCCTTTTCATAGCGGGATTGATCATTAGCCTTACGCTTGGGAATGGCACGAGCGTTGGCCTCATCTTTGGAATTCCGTTGTTGATTGCCGGATTGGTCTTGCCGCTGATAATGATGCGCGGGCTTTTCAAACAAAATGAGGTGTCTGGCCCGTGCCCCTACTGCTCGGGTCCGATCCGAACTTCGGATGCAACTTTGAGTCTGCTATGCCCGAACTGCAAGAACGTAGTGATGGTGCGTGATATGAAGCTGTGTCAGGCGGAGAATTCGACGGCTCGGTAAACCGCATCGGGGTACTAATCTAGAGCCAGCTTCTGGTCCAATAGTCGCTGAAGGTCAGCGCGAAAAGAATTGCCAACCAAAACAGCGCAGACGTAAAGACAACCCAAATCAGTCGCGAGCTATAACGAACGTGCATGAAATAAAGCACGACCAGCGTCGCTTTCACTACAGCGATCGTCAAAGCAATAATCACATTCAACTGCCCAGGAAAATCCTGAAGCCCGGCAACTACAGTCAATGCCGTTCCCACCAGCAAGGCCAGAAAAATGCTGGCATAGACTTTCAGAGAAACGATGTGCTCACTCATTAGAGGTCCTTACCAATGACACACAAGAACTATTTACCATTTCTCATTTGTCATTTCATACAATCCAAAATCGCCTTACCGCTGAAATAGAGCCAAAAACAATTCCTAAATGGCCAATGAAAAATGGTATATGACAAATGGTAAATTTGCTTTCTTCAACCGGAGCGCCTTACTACAATCCACTACCCTCCATGTTCCAGGTGTCTTCCCAGCAGGTACAGCAGCGGAAACAAAAAAATCCAAATGATATCTACAAAGTGCCAATAGAGTCCGGATATCTCAACCGGGTTGTGATACTCGGGGCCATACTTCCCGCGCGCCGCAAAAAATAAGATCACCGACAACAGTCCCACGCCAATAATCATGTGCACAGCGTGCATGCCGGTCATGGCGAAATAGATCCAATAAAACATTTCCACGTTTTGCTTGGCTGCGCCAGGCAATAAATGAACGCCACTCGCGTCGAACGGCCGGCCCGGGATTAATCTTCCGGGAATCAGATGGTCCACATACTTGTCGTGATACTCAACCGCTTTGATAGCAAGGAACGTTACGCCCAACAAGATCGTTAGCGCCAAACACACAACCTGATTGCGCCGCTTGCCCGTTTGCGCGCTATAAACCGCCAGCGCCATCGTAAAGCTGCTGACGATTAACACTGCAGTGTTGATGGTCCCCAGTGGGAGTGAAAGATGGTTGCTGGCAGAGGCAAACGCTGCGGGAAACTTGGTGCGATAAAGCGTGTAGGCAAAGAACATCCCACCGAAAAACATTATTTC
>JBDUCC010000051.1:0-14860 GCA_040003675.1 bacterium
CCATGCGCGATCTTCGCAGCTTCAGGTAAGCCACGCAATCTAAGCATTGCCAGCAGCCCCAGAAATGGGCCAGGCGCGAGTATGGTGAACGCATAGCGCCACCCGACGAGTTTTACAAAGACAGGAATCAATTGAATGGAAAAGCTGGTGAGCAGGAACCCCAGACTTGTCTGAATGGTTAACGCCGTACCAATGTATCGGTGATCGCCCAACTCAGTGATGCAAGCGGAAAACTGCGGCGAGTCAGCAATCACGGTCACGCCCCAAATGGCCGAGACGGTTAACAACAGCAACGGGTGTGCGCCGAAAAGAAAACCAACCACTAAACAACACGTGCCGCTGATCGCCATCGCCCAGGAAGTAACGGTAGTTCTTCCCACTCGATCCGCGAGCAGCCCACCAGCTACACAACCGAATGCACCGCAGCCAATGATCAGAAACGAGGAAAGCTCTGCAAGTTCGGACGGATTATTCCTTGCGGCGAGACTGGCGCGAATCATTACCGGTATCCACGCCCACATCGCATACAGTTCCCACATGTGGCCGAAGTAACCAAAGCTCGCGAGGCGTAGTCCACGATTGTGGAAGACCGCAAATGCCTGCCTCCAATCAAACCGAGCGGGCGGCAGCGCGTATGGGCCATCGTCAACGAATAACAGAACGATCAGACCACCAACGATCGCGAGTAATGAAATGAAAAAGACATTCACGCGCCAGTTAGCGCTGCCAAGTCCATTGACCAGATACGGCGACGCTTTGCCCAACGTGAGTGCTCCCACGAGCACGCCCAGCGCCATGCCCCGGCCCCGTTGAAACCAGGTGGCCATTATTTTCATTCCGGGCGGATAAACGCCGGCGAGAAACATTCCCGTCAGGAAGCGGAGCGCGATTCCCCCTCGAGGCCCATCAGCGTAGGCGCCGAAAGAAGCATTTGCCAGCGCTCCGCCCAGGGCTGAAACCGCAAACACGTAACGAACGCTGATAAGATCGGGCAGGTTAAGGAAAGCGCTGACTAATGTGCCGAAAACAAATCCGAGTTGGACCGAAATGGTTAACCAACTGACCGCGGTCTCACCCAAATGCCATTCAGCGCGCAGGGCAGGCACAACCGCCGAAGCGCTGAACCAAAGTGACATGCCCAATAGTTCCGCAAACGACAACAATGCCAGGGCGCGCCAGCGAGCAGAGGGGTGGGTTTTGGCGAAGTCTTTGGGGACTGACATTGGACGTGGCAGCGAGAATACTACAGAGGGTGGAAAACCGTTTACCGGAGTTCCCTATTCAGTAACGAAGGCGTTGTTACTGGGACCGCTGACTTCTCGTCCGCAATCGTCGGCTAAAGTTGCCATTCCAGTAACGAAGCCGCTGTTCGCGCTTCGCGCTCATTGCGGGCGAGACGCCCGCGATCCCAGTTCGTGATATTCTGAGTGTATTCAAATCATTTTATTAACTTTGCTCGCGTCTGAGACATGTGGAGGCCGACACCCGCGGCGGAGGCGGCCAGTGTTTTTCAAACACCGATGAGTGAATTTCTCGGATCAATTTCTGGAAGAATTAAGAAAGCCTCTCCTTACGAGGATGAGCAACCGTTAAGCGCGGAAATTTTCAGCGTCGAGCGGCTGGAACAATACGCGAAAGTTCTTGCCCGGGAACACAAGACGATCCAGAAAAAGGGGCGCGCGCAACTGTTGCCGCGGCTGGAAGATAACGGACGGAAGCTAGTTGCCGCTTATCGCTCCCTCGTCGAAGCCATTCGAACAGGCCGCGGCATCTCACCAGCGGCGGAATGGTTAGTCGATAACTTCCATATCGTGGAAGAGCAACTACGCGAGATCCGCGAAGATCTGCCAACCAGTTATTACCACGAACTGCCCAAGCTGGCCGACGGTGATTTGAAAGACTATCCGCGAATTTATGCGGTGGCCGTTGCGCTAATCGCGCACACAGATTGCCGGCTAGATACCACCACGCTACGCCGCTTCATAGCCGCGTATCAAACCGTCGCCCCACTATCTATTGGCGAATTGTGGGCCGTAGCCATCACCCTGCGCCTTGCACTGGTCGAGAACTTGCGCCGGCTCGCTACCCTGATCGTCGGGGCTCGTGAAGAACGCGAACGTGCGGACAAACTAGCCGACCGCTTGCTGGAAATTGCTGCGCGACAACCCGACGCGGTGGTTCCACTAATCGCGGAACGGTTAGGCAAGCGCGAAAAAATTCCGCACAGCTTCGTGGTCCAAATCACGCAACGACTGCGCGAGCAGGATCCGGCCGTAATGCCGGTTACTGAATGGCTGGAAGCACAACTGGCAAAGCAAAACACCAACGTCGAGCAGGTCGTTCACGCTGAACATCAGCGGCAGGCCGCCACGCAAGTCACCGTAGGCAACATCATCACCAGCATGCGACTGCTGTCGACGTTAGACTGGCCTGACTTCTTTGAGAGTGTCAGTTTGATTGAGCCGTTGCTGGGCCAGGATCCGGCCGGCGCCTACTTGAAAATGGATTTTGCCGCGCGCGATCGTTACCGCCACGTGATTGAACGCATCAGCAAGCGCGCGCGTGCGGACGAGTTGGCGGTGGCACGTGCGGCAGTAAAACTGGCGGCAAAGGTCCGCATTAGCGAGTCTGATGAACAAGTAACGCATGCATCGCACGTTGGTTACTACCTGGTCGACCAGGGGCTGTCGCAGCTCGAGACGGAGTTTGCTTATCGTCCACGACCGGTTGAACGAGTACGACGCGTCGTACTGCGTCACGCGACCTTAGCTTACCTTGGCACCCTCGTTTTGCTGACGGTCCTGCTTCTCGCGGTGCTCATTGCCGCGCTGAGCGTGGCCGGCGCTGGTTCGGGGTTGTTGGTGATTGCAACGCTGGTGGCTTTAATTCCTGCCAGCGACATTGCCGTTACCGTTATCAATTGGGACGTGACGCACGTCTTTCAACCGCGCTTGCTCGCAAAGATGGAGACCGAGTCCGGCATTCCCGCCGAGGCCGCGACGATGGTCGTAGTGCCTACCATCTTTTCCTCCGAAGCCCAGGTTAAAGAGCTGCTAGGCCGACTGGAAGTGCATTACCTTGCGAACGAAGACCCAAATATCTATTTTGGTTTGCTCGGTGATTTCCCGGACGCTGATTCCGAACAAACCCCGGATGATCTGTTGATGCTCGAAACGGCAGGGCGGGGTATTGAGGAATTAAACCGTCGTTATCACAAGAGTGGATTGCCGCGTTTCTATCTTTTCCATCGCCGGCGCCTGTGGAACGCAGGCGAAGATCGCTGGATGGGCTGGGAAAGAAAACGCGGGAAACTGGAAGAGTTTAACCTTCTGCTGCGCGGCGCGCGCGATACGAGCTTTATCGTAAGAACCGCGGACGAACAGTTCCTGTCGCAAATTCGTTATGTGATAACGCTGGATTCGGACACACAACTTCCGCGCGACGTAGCGCGCAAATTAATCGGCGCAGCAGTTCACCCGCTTAACCGTCCGGTGCTCGATCCGCAGACTCGTCGCGTCACGCGCGGCTACTCCATTATCCAGCCGCGCGTCAGTATTTCCCTCGAGAGCGCTTCACGTTCCAGGTTTGCCCGTATCTTCTCGGGTAATACCGGAATCGATCCCTACACAACCGCAGTTTCGGACGTCTATCAGGATCTTTTTTGCGAAGGAAACTTCACCGGCAAAGGTTTGTACGACGTGGATACGTTTGAAGCCGCGCTCGCGAATCGTGTTCCGGAGAGTTCCTTACTGAGTCACGACCTGTTTGAGTCGTTGTTTGCGCGCGCGGCGCTGACGACTGATATTGAATTGCTCGACGACTACCCGGCGGTTTACGACAGCTACGCTAAACGCCAGCACCGTTGGACGCGTGGTGACTGGCAGATTTTGCGCTGGCTATTTCCATACGTTCCTGACGCCGCCCGGCGGAAGGTGCGGAACCCGTTGCCGCTGATTTCGCGCTGGAAAATTTTCGACAATCTGCGTCGCAGTTTATTGGCCCCATCGCTTTTTGTTTGGCTGCTCGCCTGTTGGACCATCTTTCCGGGCGCAGGATGGATCTGGAGTCTGTTTGTCGTGGCTACGATCGCCTTCCCGGTCTACCTTCATGTCACGACTAGCCTGCTGATTCATCCCCGTGGCATTCCCTGGACCAGTCACTTCTGGAGCGTGTGGGGCGACGTGCGTTCGAATACGGCGCAGGTTTTCCTGTCGGCACTACTCCTGCCGCATCAGGCTTACCTGATGAGCGATGCCATTCTGCGCACGATTTACAGAAAACTTATTTCGCGAAAGAGATTGCTGGAATGGGTCACAGCCGCCGATGCTGAAAGAACGTCGCGCAACGATCCTCGCTCAATGTTCAGGTTCATGTGGCCTGCGGAACTGCTTACCGTTCTGGCAGTCGTGCTGACATTTATTCTTCATCCGGCGGCCTTGCCCGTCGCCGGCGCCGTTGCCCTGGTTTGGATCACGGCGCCGCTCATTGCGTTCTGGGTAAGCAAGCCGCGACCGCATGAACGCAAACTGCTAAGTGTCGAGGACGTAAAGCTTGCCCGCGCGATTGCCCGGCGCACCTGGCGTTTCTTCGAAGCTTTCGTCGGCCCGGAAGACAATTGGTTGCCTCCTGATAATTTCCAGGAAGATCCAACGCCGGTGATTGCCCATCGCACTTCGCCCACAAACATCGGTTTGCTTTTACTTACAACCTCATCGGCGCACGATCTTGGATACGTTGGCTCGCTCGAATTCGTCGAACGTCAGGAGTTGACGTTCGTCACCGTGGCGAAACTCAAAAAGTTTCATGGACACCTCCTTAACTGGTATGAGACGAGAACCCTCGAGCCGCTACAGCCGCAATACATCTCGACAGTTGATAGCGGGAACCTGGCTGGCCACCTGATCGCAGTCAAGCAGGCATGCATCGAGCTGCCTGACACTAAGCTTTTTGACGACCGTATCGTTGCCGGATTGCTGGACACCATCGAAGCGATGTCGTTTGAAGCAACAAAGCTCGGTAGTGTTCGGCAGCGCACGGACGTAGTAACTGTCAGTCAACTGCGCGATGAGATCGAGGCATGCCGCAAGCTACTTTCCATCGATACCACCTGGAACCTGGATGATTGGACCACCCTGTTTGAATCTTTACGGCGTCGTGTTTCTGAGATTGAAGATATCGTCAATGCGCTGGCACACGAACACGGAGAAGTTAACTTTAAAGAGCTCCGTTGGTGGCTGTCTGCTGTGGACCACCAGGTTCGTTCCTGCCGCCGCGATGCCGACACGCTTGCCGGCTGGAGTCGTTTCATTTCTCAATTACCTGCCGAAACCTCTGGGGAATTCGCAGCCGAAAATAGCGGAGTTACATCGCTGGGAACAGTGCTTCGGGCCGTGCCCACGCTGGCAGCCATACCGGAGCTTTGCGATAACGCGCTGGTTGAGCTTGCCGCCAGCGGCGATAAAACAGGTGCGGAAACAGCGGCACTTACCGAGGCCCTGGAGAAAGCGGCGGCCGCTGCCGGAGACATTTTGTCTCGGCTCAGTCGTCTTGCGGCGAACTGCAATCAGGTGATCGAGGACATGGATTTCAAGTTTCTACTCGATCCCGAGCGGAAGGTATTTACTATCGGTTACAACGTCACCGCTCAACGCGCCGACAACTCTTTTTACGATCTGCTCGCCTCCGAAGCGCGTCTTGCCAGTTTCGTAGCGATTGCTAAAGGTGATGTGTCTCAAGAACATTGGTTTCGCATGGGCCGCCAGCTTACTTCGGTTGACGGCGGGCGCGCGCTCATCTCGTGGACCGGCACGATGTTCGAATATTTGATGCCGTTACTGGTGATGCGCAACTACGAGGGCACGCTGCTCGACGAAACTTATCGCACCGTAGTTAAGCGCCAGATCGAATATGGCCAGGAGCGCGGGGTCCCGTGGGGCATTTCGGAGGCGGCCTACAATGTTCGGGACCTGCAACTAAATTACCAATATGGACCATTCGGCGTTCCCGGGCTCGGGTTGAAGCGGGGACTGATTGAAGACCTGGTGGTTTCGCCATACGCAACGTTGCTGGCGGCCGAGATCAATCCGCGCGCCTCAATGGAAAATCTGCGTCGTCTCGAGAAGACGGGCGCGCTGGGTGCGTTTGGGTTTTATGAATCCATCGACTACACCGCCGAACGATTGCCCCAAGGACAGACCTTCGTTTTGATTCGTGCCTTTATGACGCATCACCAGGGCATGAGCCTCATCTCATTGAGCAATCTCATTCAGGACGACCGCATGGAAAGACGTTTTCATGCTGACCCGGTGGTGCAGGCGACCGAATTGCTGTTGCAGGAGCGCGTCCCGGTCGGCGTCCCGGCTGTGCATCCGCGTGCTGAAGAAGTTTTGACCGGCCACATTATTCAGTCGTTCCCGAGCATGGTCACGCGCGTCTACGACACGGCCGGTCTTGAGACACCACGCACGCAACTGCTTTCAAACGGAACTTACAACGTCATGCTGACGACGGCGGGCGCGGGTTATTCCAATTGTGGGCCAAATGCAGTCACGCGCTGGCGTGAAGATGTGACGCGCGACAACTGGGGAACATTTATTTATTTGCGTGATGTCCGTAGCGGCGCTGTTTGGTCAGCGAGTCATCAGCCCATTCAAAAGCGCCCGCAAAAATATGAAGTAGCATTCTCTGAGGACAAGGCGGACTTCTGGCGTCACGACGCAGGCCTGGTCACACACATGGAAATTGTTGTTTCCGCGGAAGACAACGCGGAGGTCCGCCGGGTTTCTTTAACAAACACTTCCACTCGCACACGCGAGATCGAACTAACAAGTTATGCGGAAGTGGTACTGGCGACACCTCAGGCCGATCTGGCCCATCCCGCGTTCAGTAACCTTTTCATCGAGACCGAATTCTTCGCCGGTGAAAACGCGATCCTGGCCCATCGACGGCGGCGCTCGAGCGATGACGAACCAATCTGGGGCGTACACGTGGTGGTTGCCGACGGCGAACTGATCGGCACCACACAGTATGAAACCGATCGCGGCCGTTTCCTCGGCCGCGGCCATACGCCCGCCAATCCCATCGCCGTTATGGAAGACCGGCCGCTTTCAAACACGGTGGGCGCTGTGCTTGATCCGGTTTTCAGTTTGCGGCGCCGCGTGCGCGTTCGTCCAAATGAAACGGTTCGCTGTTCCTTCAGCACTATCGTGGCGCGTTCGCGTGAGGAAGCTGTGATGCTGGCCGACAAGTATCACGATCCGAATACGTTTGATCGCGAGCTGCGGTTGGCGTGGACCAAGGCGCAGGTGGAAATGAGTCACCTGAACATCGACGCGGAAGAAGCGCACCTGTTTCAACGTCTGGCTGCGCGCATTGTTTATTCCGACCCCTCGCTGCGGCCACGCCCACATGTGCTGGCGCTGAACACAAAAGCGCAATCAAGTTTGTGGGCTTATGGAATCAGCGGTGACTTGCCGATCGTTGTGGTGCGCATTGATAAAGCAGCGGATTTACCAACGGTTCGCAAGATGGTGCGCGGTCACGAATACCTGCACTACAAGGGACTGAAAATCGATCTGGTAATTCTCAACGACAATCCGACTACCTATCTGCAGTCGCTGCAGAAGGAACTGGAGACGATGGTCCGCACCAGCGGGCTGGGCGCGCTGCAGGACAAACCAGGCGGCGTCTACCTGCGGCGTGCGGATCACATGCCCGAGGCCGATCGCATCCTGCTTCACGCCGTGGCCCGCGTAGCAATTGTCTGCGAACGCGGCTCGCTCGAAGATCAATTAGAGCGGCCACAGGTGGAAGAGCCATTGCCGCCCCCGTTCGTGGCGCGTTCGCCTTCGCAAACGTATCCCGAAGCTACGGTGCCGCCGCCGGAGTTGACCTTTTTCAACGGGTTGGGGGGATTTCATCAGGGTGGGCGCCAGTATGTAACGCTGCTGGGTGCGGAACAGTGGACGCCCGCGCCGTGGTCGAATGTCATTGCCAACAAAAACGATTTTGGCTTTCAAGTGAGTGAGACTGGCGGCGGTTACACCTGGTCCATCAACAGTCGAGAGAACCGCCTGACGCCATGGACCAACGATGCGGTCAGCGATACACCCGGCGAGATTATTTATCTGCGTGACGAGGAAACAGGGACGGTATGGTCGACGACGCCGCTGCCGATTAGAGAGGCTGAGCCCTATATCGTGCGGCATGGTCAGGGCTACACGGTTTTCGAACACGTCAGTCATGGCCTTTCCCAGGAGTTGTTGCTGTTTGTTCCGCTCGACTCTTCGGTGAAGGTATCGTTGCTGCGTTTGCGCAACCGCAGCGCGCGCAAAAGAAAAATCACAGTTACGACCTACAACGAACTCGTGCTTGGCGTGCAGCGTTCGAGTGCTGCTCCCTATCTCATAACTGAAATCGACAAGCAGGCGGGGACAATATTTGCGCAAAATCCGTTCAACAACGAATTCGCGACGCGCGTCGCGTTCGTGGCAACGAGTGAACCGGTAACGAGCGCGACTTGCGATCGGAAAGAGTTCCTGGGTCGCAATGGCGCGCCTGATGCGCCGGCGGCTTTGCGCCGCATCGCTCTCGGCGGACGCGATGGCGCCGGCTTGGATCCATGTGCGGCACTGCAAACAACGATTGAACTTGCCCCGCATGAGGCACGCGCAGTCATATTCATTTTGGGTGAAGCGGAATCAAAGGTCGAGGCGCAGGAGTTGGTGACGAAGTTTACAAACTTTGGCACGGTGAACGACGCGTTTGAAAGCGTGCTAAGCCATTGGGAAAAATTGCTGGGCGCGGTGGAAGTAAAAACTCCCGACGCTGCGCTCGACACAATGCTCAATCGCTGGCTGCTTTATCAAACCTTGTCCTGCCGTATCTGGGCGCGCACGGCGTTTTATCAGTCGGGTGGAGCTTTTGGTTTCCGCGATCAATTACAGGACGTGATGGCGCTTGTTTACAGCAGCCCGGCGGTGGCGCGCGAGCAAATTGTCAGGGCCAGCAGCCGGCAGTTCAAAGAAGGCGACGTGCAACACTGGTGGCATCCGCCCAGTGGCCGCGGCGTGCGCACGCGCTTTTCTGACGATCTGTTATGGCTGCCGTTTGTCACTGCTTTTTACTTAAATGTTACCGGCGACTTGTCGGTGCTCGATGAAAAAGTTTCGTTCCTTGAGCAGCCGTTGCTGAAACCGGAAGAGCAGGAAGTCTACATGCAGCCCAACGTGTCGCCCGAATCAGCATCAGTGTTTGAACACTGTGCGCGCGCTCTCGATCGCAGTTTGACCGTAGGGAAGCATGGTTTGCCGTTGATGGGTTCAGGCGATTGGAACGACGGCATGAATCGAGTGGGCCACCTCGGCCAGGGCGAGAGTGTCTGGGTCGGCTGGTTCCTCTACACGACGCTGGCTGCATTTGCGCCTTATTGTGATGCCCGCAGCGAGAGTAAACGCGGCAGTCAATATCGCGAACATCTCGAAAGCCTCAAACAGGCATTGGCTGAGCATGGCTGGGACGGCGACTGGTATCGCCGAGCATTCTTTGATGACGGCACCCCTTTGGGCTCAGCGCAGAACGATGAATGCCGCATCGATTCCATCGTGCAGTCGTGGTCTGTTATTTCCGGAGGCGCGGAAAGTTATCGCGCGGTGCGCGCCATGGCGGCCGTTGAAGAGTATTTGATCCGGCGTGGCGATGGTCTCGTCATTCTGTTTACCCCGCCCTTCGACAAAAGCAAACTGGATCCCGGTTACATCAAGGGCTACGTACCAGGCGTGCGCGAGAATGGTGGGCAATATACGCACGCTGCGCTCTGGACGTTGATCGCATTTGCAATGCTTGGCGATGGTGAACGAGCAGGCGAACTCTTTTCGCTGTTGAACCCGGTAAACCACTCGGCCACGCGCGCGGGCCTGCACAAGTACAAGGTCGAGCCGTATGTCGCCGTTGGCGATGTTTATGCAGTGCCGCCGCACACTGGACGCGGGGGTTGGACGTGGTACACAGGATCAGCCGGCTGGATGTACCGCGCCGGGTTGGAGTCGATTCTGGGTTTCAAATTACAAGGTACGAGCCTGCGCATTGATCCATGCGTGCCGCGTTGGTGGCGCGAATTTGAAATTACCTACCGTCGCGAGAAGACCACCTATCGCATCAAGGTTGAGAATCCGCTCGCAATCAGTCACGGCGTGGCCAGTGTTGAACTCGATGGTCAGTTACTGAAAGATGACGAGATTTTATTAACCGACGATGGACAAACTCACAATGTGCTCGTCGTTCTTGGTGAAAAGCCGGTCAAAGAAACTCTAGAGCCGGCGAACGAAACAAGCCAAAAAGAGCCCATTCGCTGATAGCGAGTTGAGAACCAGCAGAGTGGCACAGACTTTAGGCTGTGTTTCGCTAAGCCACAGACTAAAGGCTGTGTCCGCTGGCTAAAAACTTCAACCTTAGCAGGCAGCGGTCGCTCTTTTAGTCAAGGAACCTCGCCTTTATCATCAAAACAATTCTTTCCAGCAAATGCGCGGCTGCGCTATCCTCACTCGTCGGCTCTTGTGAATAAAACAATTTGAAAGAGAGGGAGCAGGTCATGTCGCACAGCAGCAGGGAAACAGTTGTTGCAATTTTTCTTTTGGTCACGCTGGTAGTTGCTTGCAAGAATTCGCAAAACACCAACACTGGTCGAGCAGATAACACCAATGCAACAGAGTCATCGGCGGAAAAGTCTGATGATGATGTCATTCATTCCGCCACTGGAGTGGAAAGAGAGAAGCCGGCCGCAGGCAAGGCCAACGTCCAGGGTAAGGTGTTTTTTAACGAAAAGCCGGTTGGTGATATCGAGGTGAAGCTCTGTGAAAAATTCAGCCGGTTTATCGGCGGCTGTAGCGGCGAAACGTTTACCACCAAAACTGACGCCAATGGCGAGTACCTCATTAAGAATGTACCCGCCGGAATCTACGAGGGCCTAACCGCGAAAGTTTTTAATACGCCTTACTACGTTTTCGCGACTTCGGGCATTGTGGGATCGGCAAAGTATAAGCTCGAAGCAGACCAGACTTTCTTCGCTCCAGATACAAATCTCTTCAAAAGCGATCTGAAATTAGTTACGCCGAAGGCCGGCTCTAAAATCAGCGGCAGCAATATCGAGGTGAAATGGGATCCGTATGCGGACGCAGTCTATTACAAATTTAGTATTCACGCCGATAGCTCAACCGACGCGAAAACTGAATACGACTACATAAACAAACGAGTGGATGGAACGTCTTATGTTCTGGAAAAGCCACTCTCGCCGGGGTCGTACACGATCCGCGTGGTGGCCTACAACGGCAACGATATCAGGCTGGCGGAAAGCGCTGATGATATTAAGTTCACTGTCACCGATGGTAAGTAAGAGCACGGTTGCCAAAGAGGGAATTGTGTACCGGACTTGCGGTCTGCGTTTTACGGTTTCATGGGCCATGTCACGTTCGGCTTTGCCGCCTGTTGTGCGGCGGTGCCTATGTCCCGCCGATAGCAGCCAGATTATTCCCGGGCTATGCCCTTGGTCTGAGCCGGATTTATTTGGCTAGGGCCACCAAAAGGACATAGCCCAAAGATGTAAAGGGCATCTCTTCGGCGGGGCATAACCGCCGCACATCAGACGGCAAAGCCGAAGCCGCAACGCCGCAGTACTTCTAAGGCAAAGCTAATGTTATGACCAAAGACTACACAGCCGATGTTGCAGTCGTTGGCGCTGGAGTCTTTGGCGCCTGGACGGCTTATCAACTGCGGCAAGCGGGCGCCGAAGTCTTGCTGCTGGACGCCTATGGACCAGCGAACAGCCGTGCAAGTTCAGGTGGGGAGTCGCGCATCCTGCGGTTGGGTTATGGGCCTGACGAGATCTACACGCGCATGGCGCAACGCTCGCTTTCGCTGTGGCGGGAGTTGTTTGAAGAAATCGACCGTCCGCAACTCTTTCAACGCACCGGTGTATTGTGGCTTGCACGAGAGCACGATCCTTACTGCGAAGCCACTCTCAAAACCTTCCGGCAAAACGACGTTGCATTTGCCAGGCTCGAACGTGGTGAACTCAACCAACGCTACCCGCAGCTTGATTTTGGCCCGGTCGCCTGGGGAATGCTTGAGATCGAGAGTGGGGTATTGCTGGCTCGGCAGGCGGTGCAAGCGTTAGCCACATTGGCGCGGTCCATCGGAGTTACATACGTTCAAGCAGCAATCCGGCCACCGGAAAATGGAACAGCAAGGCTCGAGTTTGTTGAAACAACTGCGGGCGCCAGGATTCTCGCTGACAAATTCGTTTTCGCCTGCGGCCCATGGTTGCCGAAACTTTTTCCCGGGTTGCTGGCCGAATTGATTCACGTCACCAGACAAGAGGTTTTCTTCCTCGGCCTTCCCGCCGGCGACAATCGTTACCTGCCGGACAAGTTACCGGCGTGGATCGATTTCAACGATCTTGTTTATGGCATTCCCAATTTGGAAAACCGTGGAGTCAAGATCGCAATTGATGAACACGGTCCACCATTTGATCCGGACAGCGGCGAACGAATTGTCCTGCAAGAGAGCGTTATCCGCTTGCGCGCCTATCTTGCTCGACGTATGCCGGCCCTGGCGGATGCGCCCGTGATTGAATCGCGCGTTTGCCAGTACGAAAACACTTCCAACGGAGACTTCTTAGTCGATCGGCATCCGGCGTTTGAAAACGCATGGATCGTCGGTGGTGGGTCGGGGCATGGATTCAAGCATGGCCCGGCCGTGGGTGAGCATGTCGCTAGGTTGGTTGCCGAAAACGGTGAAGTGGAGCCGCGCTTTGCCTTGGCCACAAAAGAAAAAGCTCAACAACGCCAGGTGTATTGAACCGTCTGCCAATTGCCACTCAACCATCGTGAGTTTGCAACAAAAATCTCCCCTGGGCAGGTCATAATCACCAGTTCGTTTCTCCCGCCTGTACCGGATGATCATGGCTATTGCGTCCGGAATGTTTGTTTTGATTACGAAATAATTTTGAAGGAGTAAAAGATGAGGATTAACGGAGATTTCCAAGTACGTAAATTAGTTTTCGGGTTGGCATTGATGTTGGCGGTAACGCCTTTGGTTTACGGCCAAATCACAACCTCCCAAACCACTCAACCTACTGCGGTGGAGCGCAACATACAATCCATTCCGAACGGCGCGAAGCTGAAGTTTAAAGGAGTGGTGATTGCACGCGAGGGCGAGACCTTCAGAATACGCGACCGCAATCGCACCGACTATCAAGTACTCATAACGGATCGCACCAGTGTCAAAACGCATGGCGGCTTTCTCCGCAGCGGCAAGAAGTATCCGGTGACGGACATTCTGCGCGGGCTGATTGTGGAAGTTGAAGGACGCGGCGATTCGCAAGGGCAACTGGTCGCCGACAAGATCAGGTTTGATGAGTCAGACATGCGGGCCGCGATTACGTCTGATACGCGAGTGACGCCGGTTGAGGAGAACCAGCAGCGCATGGCCGGACAGATGGACGAGCTTTACGCGGTTGCGGCCGAAGCGAGGAATGAAGCGACAGCAGCCAACGCACGGATTAATGATCTCGATGAATTTGATGTTCAGGCAAATGTTGCAGTGACTTTCCGAGTTAACAGCGCAGTACTGTCACCAGAAGCAAAGCAACAGCTCGATGAGTTTGCAGCCAAGGTCGCTAATGCCAAGGCTTACTCAGTCGAAGTTGCGGGCCATACGGATTCGACTGGCGGTGAAGCGAAGAACTTCCGCCTCAGCCGCGAGCGCGCGGATGCGGTGATCCAGTATCTCGCCGTCAATCATAAAATTCCGCTTCGTCGTTTTGTGACGCCAATGGGTTACGGCAAAACGGAAGCGGTCGCCGACAACACGACAGCAGCCGGCCGCGCGCAGAACCGGCGTGTAGAAGTTAAGATGATGCTCAACCGCGGTATGAGCCAGAGGCCGAATGCTGCGCCGGTCAGCAACAAGCCTTAACGGTGGTGGGGCCACAGCCAAGCCGGTGGCGGGGCTAGGGCCTTGTTAAATCATCATGGTAACTTCGGGGCACGGTCATGACCGTGCCCCTTATTTTTTGAGTGCTTTGAGGGGAGAGTATCTTCCCAAGGGAGAAATCGCATGTTGAACCGGAAGTCAGAAGTCAGAGGTCAGAAGTCAGAGGCCCGGTTAGCGCAATCGTGAATATTATTGTGGATCCGCCGAATACAGTTCATCCTTTCTGACTTCTGACTTCTGACTTCTGACTTCTGACTTCTGACTTCTGACCTCTGGCCCCCCCAATGATCGTCCATCTCATCGACGGCACCTACGAACTCTTTCGTCACTTCTACGGCATCCGGCGCTTCAAAAAAACTGATCCGCCTTTTGGCGCCGTCTCGGGTGTGCTTAACATGGTGGCGAAGATGATTGAGGATGGCGCGACGCACCTTGGGGTTGCCACCGACCACGTCATCGAATCGTTCCGCAACGACCTTTGGCCCGGGTACAAAACGGGCGCCGGAATCGAGCGGGCTCTGCGCGCGCAGTTCCATCCGCTTGAAGAAGCACTCACGGCGATGGGCGTAGTCGTTTGGCCGATGATCGAATTGGAGGCTGACGATGCGCTGGCGTCAGCCGCACACCTTGCCGCGAAAGATAAGCGCGTAGAGAAGGTTTGCATTTGGACTCCGGACAAGGATTTGGCGCAATGCGTTACCGGCGATCGGGTGGTGCAAATAGATCGCCGCAAGAATGAGATTCGCGATGAGCATGCAATCCGCGCCAAGTTTGGCGTAGCCCCGCAATTCATCGCCGACTATCTCGCCTTGGTAGGTGATTCTGCTGATGGCTATCCGGGAATAGCGGGGCTTGGCGCCAAGACCGCCGC
>JBDUCC010000216.1:0-4373 GCA_040003675.1 bacterium
ACGGTTCATGATCACAAATCGTGGTCACCGGGCTGAAGCCACGGTGCTAATGAGATCGCTCCGCGTTGGTCAGATCGTGACAAGCGGGACAACGGACCTTGCTATGAAAACTATTCGCGGAAGTTTTGTGCGGTCTATGCGAAGGGTTACTGATCGTCGTCAGTTTTTGCGTAAAGAAATTGATCCAAAACCGCTCCATCTTTGATGGCGCTGCGGCGCATGCGGCCTTCGCAACGATACCCGGCCTTGTCCAGAACTCTTATCGAGGCCGTGTTGTGTGCAAAGGGGATGGCAAAAACGCGCGTCAGCTCGAGCTGCTTGAACGCGTAGTCGGTGATGGCAATGAGCGCGGCAGTGACTATGCCTCTTCCCCAATATTGCTCGCTCAGCCAATATCCGACTTCCGCGGAACAGCGATCGACGTCGTCCTGCAACATCAACGCTATCCCGCCTACTGCTTCGCCATCAAGATCGATAGCAAAATTCGTTTCGGGAGTTTTGGCCGTGATGTGCTGGATCCACCGTTCGGCGTCCGCGCGGGTGTAGGGATGGGGGAAACGGTCACGCACGTTGATCCAGATTTTTCGATTGTTCGCGTGTGAAGGCAGCCTCTCTTCGTCACCGTGTCGCCACGAACGAATTGTGCAAGGTCCGCATTGCAGCTCCATACTTTCGGTCTTTCTCGTCAGGCGCACTGCCTTCTTCGAAAAGTCAATGCTTCTCGATTTGCTCAAAGTTGCATTGCTTTGGTTTCTTTTCCGGGCGCCAGCGCAGGAACCTGGTGCCGTGACGGAACCGGCCGCCGGTGAAGTGATCGTATTGAATTTCCACCACTAATTTTGTTTTTAGCGGCTGCCATTCGGCTGAACGTTCGGTGCTCCAGCGGCTTGGGCCACCCGGCGCGTTACCGGTAAAACCCGGTGCTCCAATCAACGGCTCGAGTTTCTTTGTTAACTCTTTTTTCCCGGCTTCATTAAAGCTTGAGGTGAAACCCACGTGATGAAGCAAGCCGGCATCGTCGTACAGTCCAAGCAACAGCGAGCCGACGACTTTACCTTTCGACGCGTAACGAAAGCCGCCCACCACGCAATCGGCGGTGCGCATTCGTTTGACCTTCTGCATGCCATCGCGCGTACCTGAGCGGTAAGGAAGATCGCTCCGCTTGGCAATCACGCCGTCTAATTTAAGACCAGTCGATGACAGCCACTTCTGCGCCGTTGCATAGTTCTCTGTTTTGGGCGACAACTCGATGCTGGCATTTTTCGGAAAATATTTTTTCGCAAACTTCTCCAGCTTCTGGCGCCGTTTGACGAGCGGCTGCTCAAAAATGGCCTTTCCTGCTTCATCAATCAGCAGATCGAAGATGATGTAATTTGCCGGCGTTGACTGCGACAGTTTTTGAATCCGGCTGGCGGCGGGATGAATGCGCTGAAGCAGATCGTCAAATGACAGTCCTCCTTTGACCGGTATCACCAATTCACCGTCAAGCACAAACTTGGAGGCTTTCAACTTCAGTAATGCCTCGACTATTTCCGGAAAGTAGCGCGCCAGTGGCTGGCCGGACTTTGATTGCAGCTCAATTTTGTTTCCATCGCGGAACGCCAGACAGCGAAAGCCATCCCACTTCGGTTCATATTCCCATTGCGCGCCGCTGGGAATTTTTTCTACCAGCAGCGCTTCCATCGGCGGAAAAGGTGGTTTGATAGGAAGGGACATATATAACGGGACTTTGATCGGATTCACTCAAGACAGAAGCAAGCCGCAACAATGTCGATCGAAAGCGTGCAGTTACCACGCGATGCCATAATCTTCGCCGTGATTACTCGACCCACCCCACATTGTGCCGTGCGTACGATCAAATTGGATCGCATTGATTGGTCCCGACGTGCGTTCTTCAAAGGTTAGCTCATAACCCATGCGCCGTAGTTCCGCACGCACCCATGCCGGCATAGACTCAGCGAGCAGAATGCGACCCGGCCGCGTTTCGTGTGCTCCGAATGAACTGCGCATTTGAAAGCTGTTGATGTTTGGCGCCTCAGTGGCCTCCTGCACCGTCATGCCAAACTCAACGATATTCAAAAAGAACTGAAGCAGATTTTGATCCTGACTGTCACCTCCCTGCACTGAAAAACAGAGAAAAGGCTTGCCATCCTGCAACGCCAGAGTCGGCGTCAGGGTCACGCGCGGATGCTTGCCGGGCTCGATGACGTTGAAGGGACCCTCCGACGGATCGGTTACAAAACTCTGAGCGCGCTGGCTGAGGCCGACTCCAGTGTGTCCCGCAATCACAGCGGGCACCCAACCACCGCTGGGTGTCACGGAAACCACCCAACCCTCTTCATCTGCCGCTTCGACTGAAGTCGTGCCGGCGTAGAAAGCGCGCTTGAAATCGTCGTCGGACGATGGCCGCGAAAAAGCCTGCGGCGGCGGACGAACTGCAGCTTGATTACCTGAGGGCGTAGACGCGGGCACAGCCGTCGGTTTCACATTCCATTTCTCGAGCAGTGCTCGATAGGGATTAACTTCACCCTGGAAGGGATAAGGATCGCCCGGGGCAACCGCCGGATCATTGCGTTCTTTATTTAGCAACTTGACGCGTTCTTTGGCGTAGTCTTTGGATAGAAGTCCGCGGATCGGTTCGGCAGGTGGAAAGTAGGGATCACCGTAATAGAAGTCCCGGTCGGCAAACGCAAGGTTCATAGCCTGATAGATGGTGTTGATGTAGCGCGCACTGTTATAGCCCATGCCCTTAAGATCGAAGTGCTCAAGAAGGTTCAATGCCTGAAGCATCGTTGGCCCTTGAGTCCATTGTGACAGCTTGTAAACATCGATCCCTTTGTACGTCGTCTTGACCGGTTCCTCGATTCGCACTTTCCAGTTTTCGAGATCCGCCGCGCTGATCAGTCCGCCTTCTTCCTGTACGCCACGCGCGAGCTCACGCGCGATGTCTCCTTTATAGAAGCGATCATAGGCTGCGTAAATTGCTTGCTTTCTGTTTTTGCCCGCGGCGAGGGCCTGTTGCTCGGCTTCAACGAGTTTACGCAGTGTCGCCGCCAGATCGGGCTGGCGAAAAATCTGTCCCGCTTCCGGAGCTTCGCGTTTCTGGCCCAGACGCGGCAGCAACAGTTCGCGCGAGTAACGCCATTGCTTCAGCCGGTTCTTTTCGCGCTCAATAGTGTTTACGAGTTGCGCTTCGATCGGATAGCCGTCGGCCATCTCAATGGCCGGATTGAGCACATCCTTCAAACTGAGCTTGCCATACTCAGCCAACATTACAATGAGTCCGCCTGGTGTACCCGGCGTGACCGCTGCGAGTGGGCCATACTCGGGTGGGTACTTCATCCCCTTCGCCTTATAGAATTCGGCGGTGGCACCCGTGGGCGCCACGCCCAATGCATTGATGCCGATAACTTTTCCGGTGTGCGGGTTGTAGATGAGCGCTTGCGTTTCACCGCCCCATGAAAGCGTGTCCCACATGGTGGCGGCCGCGGCAAGCATAGCGCAGGCAGCGTCAACGGCATTGCCACCCTTCTGAAAAATCATCGCGCCGGCGGTAGCTGCCAGCGGCTTACCCGTGATCGCCATCCAGTGTCGGCCGTGGAGCGGCGGCTTTTGAGTTCTTTGTGCATTGAGTCGCAACGGAAACACTGCCGAGATCAGCAGGCAAAGAAAAAAGCTAGAGAGCGATTGTGTTTTCTTTATGGGCATTTTTTCTGTCGCGCAGATTGGTTCGACTGGTTTGATTCTGTCTTTTTTTTGCGAAATGTTTAGCGCAATCTGGTTCGTGAATTGAAGTTAGTGCAACCGATACATAACCGAAAGCAGTAGCGACCGGATGCTAGCATTCGATGTTGACGTCCGCTCGAATGCTTTATTTCATCGTGGACGATAGCATCCGGTCGCTACCGCTCTCGTTCTGCATTGAGCGTCACTGCTTTGTCGCCGTCAGTCTTTTGGCCGATTAAGGTGTTGTTAATACAAATCTATCTTACTGCACCGTGGCCCGGTTCAGATAGATCGCTAGCCATTCTCAGCTTAAGGCATCGCCCTTGCTAACTAATGGTAGCGCGCCTGTTGTGGCTCCTGATGGCCCCTTCGGTGGTGCGCAAAGCAGACAGACGGGGTCCCCCGCTCGTACCGTATGCCTACAATTTCATCGGCAGGTAATTCCAGCGGTCTTAATTCTGAGGACAATCCATGAGCAACCCAATTGAAAAAGAAGTAGCTGTGCCCGAAGAGGTCGAGCAAACTCTTTCCGTTTGGACTGACACGGCCGCCATTCCGCTCGAGACGCCGTTAACTGAGCGAATCAGCGCGGACGTGTGCATTGTGGGCGCAGGTATAGCGGGAATGACTACCGCTTACCTGCTGGC
>JBDUCC010000052.1:0-14806 GCA_040003675.1 bacterium
GCAGTAACTGTCGCTGGGGCAGTAACTGTCGCTGGGGCAGTAACTGTCGCTGGGGTTATGACGGCACCTACGGCAGCCGTGTGCGGAATTACGGCGAAGCCTTCAGGCACCGCGCTGCGGAAGTAAATCTTTGCGTTCGGATCATAGGTCGTCAGGTTTTCCTCTGGCGCCGCGATTAGCATGAACTTATTAAGCGGAGTGGTGGCGGTGAATTTTCCGGCCCCATTGGCGAGGACTACCGGCCCCAGCAATGTAACCACTCCCGCATCGTCCACTGCATAGACATTGATTGCGGAAACCTCGGCGGGAACATCCGTCACATTCAGGGTCACCTTTGTGCCGGTGTCATCGCGTAGGATCGTTCCGACGGCTTTCGACTTGGTTAGAGCGACTGGAGTAAATGTGAGCTGCACTTCCTTGCCCACCGGATACTCGATTATGGTGTAGCTGCCGTCAGGGTTTTGAACTGTCTTGGTAACTTTGGTTGGAGTTTGTGTGACTGTAGTCGTTGTCGTTTGTGCTGCTACGAGTACGGCTGATGAAATAATCAGCAGCGCCCCCAGCAGAGAAATGCATTTACTCATAACTTAAACTTGCTCCTTCTATTTGTACTTAATCGCGATTAAGTTTGGGGCGGGGGTAGTTTCCGGCTAATACTCAAATAAGGGTCGCAAGCATTGTGCCTGAGTCACCGAGCGAAAGTTTGCTGATTGGTTCAGTTTTCGGGAGGAAATCGCTGCCGCGAGGCGATGCACATCAATACACGTGTGTATCACATCTCTTCGACTAATTATGCGGCGGGAGTCCCAAAAGTCCGGGACCATGGCAGACTACGAAAGTTACTTTGGTCGGCGGGTAAATTGAGGAATAGTTTGACCGGCGGCGGAGAGTTTGATGAGTTGTTCCAGACGCCTTCCGCGTGTTTCTTCCTGCTTCGCACTCACCACCCACCAGTTGGCGGCCTTGCGATATGAAGCTGGCTGCGATCCGAAGAATTTTAACGCGGCTTTATTTCGGCGGAGCTTGCCTGCATAGGGTTCGGGAAGTTCCGCGCTTCTTTGCTCGTAGGAGTAGATGCCCGAGCAGTTTTCCTTGCGCGCCGCAAACGCCCTTTCTCCCGCCGTTGTCATGCGCCGCTCACGCTTCAATTCCTGCGCGCGCTTGATGTTGACCGCACTCCAGGTGCTGGAATTTCTTCGCGGAGTGAAACGAATTGAATAACTGTCTTCATTGATGCGGCGCCGGATGCCGTCGATCCAGCCGAAGCAAAGGGCTTCATCAACTGACTCAGGCCAGGTAATACTTGGTTTGCCTGTATTTTTGTAGAAACCCGCCAATAATTCTTTTTCTTTCGCATGATGAGCAGCGAGCCACTTGCGAAAGTCGTAAGGTGATTTGAAGAATTTTGGAGTCACGCGGAATGACTATAGCCGTGGAACGCGGGCGTCTAATACGCGTGCAATTCAGCAATTGCCTTTGCAACATCATTTGCTTGCGGGAGGATTGCTTCTTCCAATTGCGGAGCATATCCTACGAATGTGTCGAGGGCGCCAACGCGGGCCACGGGCGCGTCGAGGTATTCGAACAGTTCGCTTGAAATGCGCGCGACGATCTCTGCGCCGTAACCGAATGAGAGTGAGTCTTCGTGCGCGACGATCACTTTGCTGGTCTTCTTCACTGTGGCTGAGATCGCATCCCAGTCGTAAGGCGCGAGGCTGCGCAAATCAACAATCTCGACACTGATCCCCTGCTGCTCGGCTTGTTTTGCGGCGACCACTGACCGTTGCACGAGGGCTCCGTAAGTAATAATCGAAAGATCTTTTCCTTCGCGCACCGTTTTTGCCTTGCCGAACGGGATCATGAAATCGTCACCCGCGTACTGGGATTTGTTGTAAGCCTGACGATAGAGATGTTTGTGTTCGAGAAACAGGACCGGATCATCACAACGAATCGCAGTGCGCAGCAGACCGTTCGCATCCAGTGCGTTCGAGGGATAGACAACGCGCAAGCCGGGAATCTGTGTGAAGGTCGAAACTCCGGACTGCGAATGGTAGACGGCCCCACCTTTGAGATAACCGCCGACCGGCACGCGCATAACCACCGGCGCACTCCAATCGCCGCCTGAACGCCAGCGTATCAAAGCAAGTTCGTTGCGAATCTGATGCATTGCCGGCCAGATGTAGTCGAAGAACTGAATCTCAACTACCGGTTTCAATCCGCGCGTGGCCATGCCGATGGCGCGACCGACGATGTTGGCCTCAGCTAGCGGGGAATTAAAGACACGCGCACTGCCAAACTTTCGTTGCAGATTGGCGGTGACCTTAAACACGCCGCCCTTGCCTTTAACTTTCTCCAAAGATTCTTCGCGCGAGCAGTCAGCGACGTCTTCGCCAAAGATTATGACGCGCGGGTCGCGAGCCATTTCGGTGTGCAGACAACGATTGATCAAGTCAACCATTGTTCCCGGATTACCTGTTAGTTGCGCGCCATCTTCGGTATCAAAGGCTTTCGAAGTTGGATCGACCGTGGTCGAGTACACGTAAAGCTTTGCAGTTTCGGGAGCTGGTTGGGCACTGGTGAGTGCGCCGTCGGCGGCTTCATTAACGGCGGCGTCAGTCTCGTCCTTGATTTTTTGCAGTGCTTCCTGATCGATGACACCTTCGTCGATCAAGAGAGCGCCAAAACGCTTCACCGGATCGCGCTCCGCGTCAGCCGTGCGTTCCTCATCCGGTCGATACAGGCGTTCATCGTCTGAAAGTGAATGAGAATAGGGCCTGATCACTTTGGCGTGCACGAAAGCCGGGCCTCTTCGTTGACGGCAATACTCGACAGCGCGCTGCATCGTTTGCAGCGACTCGATCGGATCCGTGCCGTCGCACCGCTGCAGATACAAGTTCGGAAAATTTTCCACCAGACGCGAAACGTCGCCGCCGGCAGTTTGGACTTCCACCGGGACACTGATCGCGTAGCCGTTGTCTTCCAACAGAAACAGCACCGGCAACTTTAGGTTGCAGGCAGTATTAAGGGCCTCCCAAAACTCGCCCTCGCTACTGGTGCCGTCGCCCAGCGAGACGTAAACCACTTCGTCTTTTTGAAAGTTTGAAGCGCGTTTGTTTAGTTCCTTGATCAGCTTGAAGCGATAACCAGCTTCGGCACAACCGACTGCCTGAAGCAATTGCGTTCCCGTTGGTGACGACTGGGAAACGATGTTCAGTTTCTTATGGCCCCAGTGCGAAGGCATCTGGCGCCCGTGTGAGTTGGGATCTTTCTCAGCACCAACCGCGGACAACAATTGTTCCAACGGCGTCATACCAAGCTGCAAACAAAGAGCGCGATCGCGATAGTAAGGATAGAACCAATCATAAGCAGGCTTGAGGGCCATGCCGGCCGCAACCAGCACCGCTTCGTGACCGGCGCCGCTAATTTGAAAGAATATTTTGTTCTGGTTCTTGAGTTGTATCTCTTTGTCGTCGAGGCGGCGCGATAGATACATCGTGCGATATATCTTCAGCATTTCTTCCGGCGACAGTTTAGGGCGACCCCCTGGCTGAGGAGCAGGCGCCGGCTTAACCGAAGGCGGCTCCACCCTTGCGGGAGCAGGCCTGGCTGCGGTGGCCGCTTTTTGTTCGGTTGGCTTCTGCTCAGCAGCAGCGTCAACGCGCTTTGCTGCTTCCGCATTCGTCTTGGGGACGAGTTTTAATACTTTCGTATCAGGCATGATTGCTATTAGTGGCACAGACTCTTTAGTCTGTGGTTCCGTAAGTTACACAGACTGAAGTCTGTGCCACGGACGCCCACGGTCCCAGTACTACAACCCGCTTTCCAAAATCGTTCGATACTCTTCTGCCATCGACGGATGGCCATGCTGCGTCGCGGCTTCAATTCCGCGTTGATAAGTTTCTCGGGCCTTATTAGCGCGTCCGGATTTCTCATACGCTCGAGCTAGCATTCCGTGAGCGTTACCTTCGTCATCTGAAATTGCCAGGTAGCTTTCAAGCGTTTCAATCATCTCCTCGGTCTGGCCGGCTTTCTCATACTCTTTTGCCAGGCCAAACAGAATGCTGCTATTGATCGGATCATTCACCAGCATTTGCCTGAAGATGTCGATTCGGGACGCGGTCATTCTCTTAGTGAGCAGTGAGCCGTAAGCAGTGAGCTGTGAGCATTAAAAAAACTGCTTACGGCTTACCGCTCACTGCTTACCTCCAATCAACAATTTCGCGATCGTCTGCAACTGCATGTTCGATGTGCCTTCGTAAATCGCGCCAATCTTCGAGTCGCGCCAGTATTTCTCCACCGGATAGTCTTTGACGTAACCGTAACCGCCGTAAAGTTCAATCGCTTTTGAGGCAATTCGTTCAGCCGCGCGCGAAGAGTAAAGTTTCGCCATCGCCGCTTCCTTCACGAAGTTCATGCCGGCATCTTTCATACGCGCCGCGTTGTAGACCATCAAGCGTGCGGCTTCCAGGTCGGTAGCCATTTCGGCTAATTGAAACTGCACTCCCTGGAATTGATTAATTGATTTGCCAAACTGCTGGCGCTCGCCGGTGTAGGCTATCGCGGCCTCCAAAGCGCCGCGCGCGATCCCGATCATCTGCGCGCCGATACCGATGCGGCCTTCGTTCAAAGTTTCAATTGAAGTCTTGTAACCCTTGCCTACTTCGCCCAGAACATTTTCTTTCGGGACAATGCAGTCTTCGAGAATCAATTCGGTCGTGGAGGACGCGCGGATGCCCAGTTTGTCTTCCTTCTTGCCAACGGAGAAGCCGGCGAAATTCCTTTCAATAATGAAGGCGGTAATGCCGCGATAGCCGGCCTCGGGATTTGCGTTTGCAAACAAAACAAAGATCTCGGCTTCGTTGCCGTTAGTGATCCACAACTTGTGTCCGTTGAGAAGAAAGTGGTCGCCCTTGTCGACGGCGCGAGTTTGCATGGCAAAAGCATCAGAGCCCGAACCAGCTTCACTCAAGGCATATGCCCCGACCTTTTCGCTCGCCAGTTGCGTTAGATGTTTTTCTTTTTGTTCCTGGGTTCCCCAGCGAATCAGGGCGTTGTTGACCAGCGTATTCTGCACATCAACAAACACGCCGACCGAGGCATCGATGCGCGAGAGTTCCTCGACTGCGATGATCGCGGTGAAGAATGACGAGCCCGCGCCGCCAAACTCTTCGGGCGTTTCAATGCCCATCAGGCCCAGATCGAAACACTGTTTGATGAGCGTTGGATCCAGTTTGCCGTGCGCATCCATTTCCGCGACGCGGGGGCGCAGTTCACCTTCGGCAAATTCGCGCACGCTCGAGCGAAACATCTGCTCGTCTTCAGAAAGCGTAGTCAAAACGCGACCGCCGCCCTGACCAAATTCATCGATGGCTGCTTGAGATTGACTCATCTTCACCTGACCGGCACGGAATGAGTGAATTGGACGCCAGCATCATAATCAACGCAAAACTAAAAAGGCAAAAGCTGAACTGTGCCGCCCAGACCATAATGAGTTTTATCTTTAACAAACTCGTAAAATGCTCGGGGTCCTGCTTCTGTAGGAATCACCGACGCTATGGTAACGTAAGTTTTTCGGATGACTACGCGAACTACAGACGGAGACTCTCTGGAAAACGATTCGAAACAACCTAAGCGCAAATCTAAGAAACTGGCTCCGCTCGGAATCCTGTTCGCGCTCGTCGGCCTGTTGCTCTTTGCGTATTTCGTCAGGAATGCCGGCGTCTTCAGAATCCTCGACGGGATCAAACGTCTGGGGGCAGGATTCCTATTGCTAATAGCTATCTCCGCAGTCCGTCATGTGGTTCGCGCACTCGCCTGGACCAAATGTTTTGAAGAGCCATATCGACTTCGGTTTCGTGATGCGTTCGCTGCAAGGTTAATGGGCGACGCCCTCGGGAATATCATTCCATTCGTCAGCATGGCTGTGGCTGAGCCGTCGAAAGCGATGTTTGTGCGACACCGTGTTCCATTAATAGTCGGACTTTCCGCCATAGCCCTCGAGAATATCTTCTACAGTTTCTCGGTTGTGCTGTTCATCTTTTCCGGCACCGTAGCGCTAATGCTTAGCTTTCCTTTGCCGCCAGCCTTGCGCTACGCGAGCATTGGCGCGCTGGTTATCACAGCGGCTTTTGTGCCCGTGATCTATTTAATTATTACTAAGCAGTGGCGATTCTTAAGTGGCGCGCTTGCTTTCTTTGGCGCGCGGAAGTATGCCAAAAGCCGGGTCGAGGAAGTCTTACCGCGCGCTCGAATATTGGAAGATCGCATTTACGGTTTTTACCAACGCAACCGACGTCTCTTAATTCCGATCTTTGCTCTTGAGCTGTGCTTCCATCTTGCGGGCGTTCTGGAGATCTATACGACACTGTCTTACATTAGCGATGTGATTGCGCCCACCATATTGGCTGCGTTCGTCCTCGAATCAGTTAACCGGATAATTAACGTTGTCTTTAAGTTTATCCCGTTTCGTCTCGGTGTTGACGAGGGCGGGAGCGGCCTCGTTTCCAAAATAGTGGGCCTTTCCAGACCAGTCGGCGTGACGTTGGCCATCGTTCGGAAGGCGCGCGATCTGTTTTGGACTGCTGTTGGGGTGGTATTGATGATTCGGCGCGGATTGTCTCCAGTGACTGCGTTGACTGAAGAGGAACCGATTGTTGAAGAGGCGGCAAGTTAACCAACTGCAGAGTGTGGAAGGCGTTCAGCGGACGACAGGCGATTATCACTCGTAAGCCAGGGCACTGACGGCGTCCAGATTTGAAGCGCGCAGAGCCGGATACAGTGCGCCTATCGCTCCTCCCAGAATACCAATCGCGGCGGCGGTGATGGCCCAACCCCAACTGTACTCGAAGAAGAGTCCGTAGATGCGATGAATTGCAAAGCCGGCGAGGAATGACAGGATAAATCCGGCCACCAATCCAACCGCGCTGATCAAAATTGCTTCGGATTCAATAATCATCACGATATAGCGTCGCGATGCGCCCATGGCTTTCAGGATACCAATTTCGCGCGTGCGCTCAGTGATGGTTGTGTACATCGCGAGCATCACCACCAATGCGCTCACGAATGCGGCGAGGCCTACCAGGATCCGCAAGAAAACCCCGAGATAAGGAATGCTTTTTTCCAGACTGGTAAACAGCTCGCGGGTGAACTGAATCTTGTTGCCCGGCAACTGCGCGTCGATCCGTTGGGCTACCGCCAGTTGATCGTCAGGATTGCGCACCTTTACCAGAATGTAAGTACAGCGGCCGGGCGACTCGAGTGCTTCCTGTAGCGCCGCAAGTGTCATCTTCACGCGCGCCCCTGACTCCGGCGCGTAAATGCCAACAATGCGATAAGGTTTGTCGCCAAAAAGTTTGATAGTGCTTCCCAGCGAAAGTTTATTGTTCCTTGCCTTGGTTTCGTCAATTACAACCTCATCCGGCGCTTGCGGTGCCTGGCCGCTTTCAAGATGGATCTGATTTACCCGGGCCCATGGTTCCCACTCCACGCCTTCAATCTGTTCAAAACCAAACCCGCGCCCGCCTTGAGATACATAACGAATAACCGGCAGCACTTCTTCAACGCCTCCGATCTGTTTCAGGTTGTCTACATACTTCGTGCTAAGGTTTGCCGTCGAAGCCGTTAGCTGCATCGAACCTGGCCTGGTGAAGATTATTTCTGCGCGTACGTTTGAAGCGCGGCGTTGCAGGTCGTTGGACATGCCGCGCGCCAGGCCGGTAAAGAGCATAATCAAACAAACACCCAGCGCCACCCCGGCGACGCTTACCAGCGTGCGAATGGGGCGCTGCCGAATGTTTGAAGAGACGAGATTGTCCATGGAGAATTGTTCAGGCCGCAGTTATGGTTCAGGCAAAATGTTCGCGACAAACAATAAGACATTTTGGTCGTGCTGCCAAAAGCGAAACCAAGCGCACGAGTGAAATTGTTGTGACAGGTTCAGACTAGTATGACGACTAAAAGGGCGGGCTATTGATGGCAACAGTGACACCCGACATGAACTTAGCTTCCCAGGACACAGCGATAGATGGACCGGGTGCGCCGAACACTGCGGACGCATGGCGACGACGAGATCGAACTCTAACTATCGCGGCTTTGGTCGTCCTTATTGCCATCGGAGCTGCCTTTCGCATGGCTCACCTTGGGGCTATCGGATTTGCGGAGGACGAAGTTAACAAAGTTGATGCTGTTAGGGCCTACGAGCGCGGCGACATCACCGCCAACGGCGAACATCCGATGCTGATGAAAGCGTTGATGTTTGCGTCGGTGAAAGCTGCGCGCGTCCTGGCCGGCCAGGGACATGCAATCAGCGACGAAGTGGCCTTCCGTTTTCCAAACGCGTTTTTTGGCGCCCTCACGGTTATCCCATTGTTTCTGTTGTCGGCCGCGTTCTTCGATTCGTGGACGGGACTATTGGCCGCGGCTTTCTGGAGCGTGGGCGTCAATGCCATAACTTTTAATCGCATTGGCAAGGAAGACACGCTGCTGGTCTTTTTCATGCTGTTCGCTTTCTATTTTTATTTGCGCGCCAAGCAAACCAGTCCGCGCAACGTCACCAGTCGCCGTAGGAATTACATCCTTAGCGGAATCTCCTTCGGCTTGATGATGGCGTCGAAATACTTCCCGCACTATTTCGGCTTGAACTCCCTTTATCACCACTACTTTCGTGTGCGAAAAAGTGAACCTGGCGACCCGCCCGCCAAAGTGTTTCTTTCGTTTTACATAGCCCTAGCGGTTGCCTTTGTGGTTGCCAACCCGCCGGTGTTGCTCCCGCACGTTTGGGAGTATCTAAGCGTCTACATGGGGGAGAGGTTGCTGGTTCACACCGGCTATCTCATGGGCGATGTGCTCTACAAGAATAATGTGTCGATGTCGCCATTCTGGGGAACGCCGATTTACTTCTATTTGTTATTCATGGCAATCAAGATTCCCCTGGCCGTGTTGGCCGCGTTCGTGGCGGGCGTGGCAGTTTCGACCAAACGCTGGCGGCACCCAGGCTATGCGTTTGCTCTGTTCATGTTTTTGTTCTGGATTGTTCCTTATTCTCTGGTGGGCGCGAAATGGCTGCGCTACACACTGTCGCTGATGCCATTCGTCTACATGCTGGCCGCAGCCGGCGCAGTCGCACTCGGAGAATTTGTTAGCAGGCGGCTGGGTAATTCAGCGTCCGCACAGTTAGTGACCCGCGCTGCCGTTTTGATCATATTTGTGGCATTGCCGGGCTGGACCGCTTACAAAGCAGCTCCGCATCATGCTTTGTACACGAATGCGCTGGCTGCGGACAGGATTGGCTATTATTTCCCCCACGACGAGTTTTACGACGACGGCCTGCGCGAAGCGATCCAGTTTGTGTGCGAGAAAGCGCCACGAGGCGCGATCCTAGCGCACGAAACTCCAGCCGCCACACGCTATTACCTCGAACTATTTGGCCGCAGCGATCTGAATTCGCAGGTAATTTCGACGCCCGAATTTCAGGTCGGTAATGTTACCGGTCCCGCTTACGTCATTGTTCAACTTGGCCGGACCTACTTCGAAAACCGTGACGAGCTTGCGTTGGTGCGCAGCACGTTTAAGAAACTATATGAAGTGAGGGTGAACGGGATCGTCGTCGCCGAAGTATTTGCTAATCAAAACTGAATTAGTAGGACAGGCATTCGTGTCGTCCACCAAGACAAACATTTGCGTGAGCTATGAAGTCAATTCGAATAACCGCACCAGCTTTGTTAATCCTTTTCGTGGCGCTGATCGTCGCGAGCTTTCCGCTTTCCGGTTATGGAGTTTCCAGCAAGCGAATCCACATCGTGATTTTGGGCACGACGGACCTGCATGGAAATCTTTTTCCGACGGATTACTACACCAACAAGCCCGACAATCGCGGCCTCGCCAAAATAGCAACCTTGGTTCGCCAGATTCGTAAGGAAAACACAAACGTGATGCTGATCGATTCCGGCGACACGATTCAGGGATCGCCGCTCGAATATTTCCATAACAAGAAAAACAATACGCCGCCCGATCCGATGATGTTGGCTATGAACGCGCTTGCCTATGACGCGATGGCCGTCGGTAATCATGAATACAACTTTGGCTTGAAGGTGCTTGAGAAGGCGCGGAGCGAAGCAAAGTTTCCTTGGTTGTCGGCGAATACTTACGACAAAGGCACGACGCGTACACACTATCAACCATACATAGTTAAAGAGGTCGCGGGGGTTCGCATCGCAGTTTTGGGACTGACTACACCGGGAATTCCCAACTGGGAAAATGTGCCGAATTACGCGGGTCTGGAATTTAAGGACCCGTTAAGCGAAGCAAAAAAATGGGTGCCGCTGCTGCGTGCTAAAGAACGAGCTGACGTGGTGGTGATTGCGATGCACATGGGGCTCGAGGAAGATCTACGCACTGGAGAAATCAATCCCGGCCAGGTGCAGAATGAAAATGAAGCTATTGCAATAGCGAGGCAAGTGCCTGGCGTCGATTTGATATTCATGGGCCATACGCATCGTGACGTGCCGTCGGTTGTTATCAATGGTGTGCAGTTGTTGCAGGCCAATTATTGGGGGCGCCATTTAGCTCGCGCTGATCTTTACCTGCAAAACCAGGGGAATCGATGGCGAGTTTATGCCAGGTCAACCCGCACGATTGCGGTGGATGACAAATTTGCAGCGGATGCGGAGTTATTGAAAATTGGCGAGCCTTATGATCGCGAAACGCAGGCGTGGTTGTCGCACACTATTGGCGAGTCGGCTGCGGAGTTGACGGCAACCGAAGCCACGTTCCGTGATACCGCAATTCTGGATTTGGTTCAGCGCGTGCAAATGGAAGCGGGGCACGCTGACGTTTCGATGGTCGCAAGTTTCAATGAGAAGGCACGAATTGCAAAAGGGCCAGTGACGGTGCGCGATATTGCCGGACTCTATATTTATGAGAATACGCTTGTCGTATTGGAAGTCACCGGCCAACAACTAAAGGAGGCACTGGAGCATTCAGCCAAATACTTTCGACCGTATGAACCAGGAAAGACTGCGCGCGAACTAGTGGACGAGAAGATTCCCAGTTACAACTTTGATATCGCGGCTGGCGTATCGTATGAGTTGAATCTTTCAAAGCCGTTTGGCCAGCGAATCGAAAACCTTCAGTTCCACGGCAGGCCTCTTCGTCCTGAGCAAAAACTACGGCTGGCGACCAATAACTATCGAGTTAATGGCGGCGGCGGATACGTGATGTACAAAGGCGCCCCCGTCGTTTATCGCTCGAGCGAGGAGATTCGGGAACTGATTATTGATTGGGTAGAGCGCCACAAAAGTATTCCCACGGAACCTGATAACAATTGGAAGATTGTGCCGTAATATTGGACATTGAACTTTGGACTTCTTTCAGAAAACCAAAACGGCAACCCGGGGGCATTGGGTCGCCGTTTTGGTTTGCGACAATCGGCCGGAGAGTGGGGAGCCGGCCGTTGTGTGGGAAATCGGGTCAGAAAACCTAATGCTGAGACACCTGGGCTTCAGATACGGTTACGTCTTGGGCGACGCTTGTTGTTGTGGCGTTAGCCTCAGCCTTCGTCATCGATGGCGCGTTTGTTGAGGCCACTGCGGTCATCAGCGCCAAAACGATTATCAGGGCCAGCAGGGAGAATCCTTTCAAGATTTCTTTCTTCATGTTGCCAACCTCGCCATCACTTCTATTCCGTCGTGTGCACTCCCTTAATGCCAATTCCGTGCCATGACGCGATTGGCAATGGCGCAATGCATGAGTTTGTAACCCCAGCATTACCTGGCCTGGTTGATTACGGTATCGGTCAGAAGCGACCTTGGGGATGGATGCTTTCTATCCAATGAGATAGTGAGCGTTCCGTTTAGATAGAGATGAGCGGACGATAGTGTTGCCCCGAACAGTGAGGTGCAAGTAAACTGCCCCCGCCAGACTGCAAAGCTCACGCGACTCAACGATCCAATGAACCCTCGACTTACAGCGATTGCCGGCAGACTTAAAGGGGCCGTCTTTTCAATTGAAGAGTTTCCAGTGGTGATCGGCCGCGAGACGGCAGCCACGCTCTGTCTCGCCGACGCATCGGTTTCGCGACGCCACTCGCAGATAGAAAAAGAGAATGATCAGTTTGTAATTTTGGATCTCGAAAGCCTTAACGGCACCTTTGTCAACGACGTTCCGATCAAGCGGCGAACCCTGCAACACGGCGACCGCGTTCGTATCGGCGACTCCCAATTCTTGTTCCTGCTGCAGGAAAGTGATACGGCCGCGTCAGCAACCAGCGTTCACTTTGACGACACTCCAAGCGTCAGTGGCTCAACGTTGCAGATCAAATTTAATGACGCGCTCTATCTGATGGCGCGTGACCTGAGCGCGCTGATGAAGATTAGCACCACGGTTAACGCGATTCGCGGTGTTGAAGAACTTAGAAAGACATTGTTGGAGTTGCTGTTTGAGGTTGTGCCCGCCGAGAGGGGCGCGGTCCTGCTTACGGCGGAGCACGGAAAAGATGAAGACATGGAATTTGACTCGGTCTTTGCATTGCACCGGCACCGCGGGCTGGATAAGTCGCTTCGTATAAGCAGAACCATAACCAGGTCCGTCCTCGAAGCTCGCGAGGCTATTCTGATCTCGAATCAACCTGAAGCGCCGAGTCTCCAATCTGAGAGTCTGGTTAGCGATCGGCCACATTCCATTCTTTGCGTGCCCCTGATAATGCTCGATCGTCCTATCGGGGTAATTTACCTCGACACCCGTGAACCCGATTCCGACTTTGACAAGGATCACTTGCAACTGGTGACGGCGATCGCAGCGATCAGCGCTGTAGCAATTGAAAACGCCCGGCATATCGAGTGGCTTGTAAGTGAAAACCAAAGACTGATTGCTGATTTTGATATCGAGCACAACATCGTCGGTGAAAGCACAGCGGTGCGTGATGTCCTCCAGTTCATTTCCAAAGTGTCGCCCACAGATTCGACGGTGCTCATTTCCGGAGAGAGCGGCACCGGCAAGGAGCTGGCGGCGCGCGCCATTCATCAAAACAGTAAGCGTGCAAACAAACCCTTCATGGCAGTGAACTGCGCTGCGCTTGCCGAATCTCTGCTTGAGAGCGAACTGTTCGGACATGAAAAGGGATCCTTCACCGGGGCTCTGTCACAGAAGAAGGGTCGTCTGGAAGTCGCCGAAGGGGGCACCGTATTTCTGGATGAAATCGGCGATCTGGCCCCGGTCCTTCAAGTGAAGCTGCTTCGCGTGTTGCAGGAACGTGAATTCGAGCGCGTCGGCGGAACTAAACCAATCAAGCTGGACATCAGAGTGATTGCAGCAACCAACAGGAACCTTGAAGAGGCGGTGAGCACGGGAACTTTCCGGCAGGACCTGTATTACCGGTTGAATGTTGTGAGTTTAGAAATGCCGCCGCTAAGAAATCGTCTCGAGGACATTCCCTTGCTGGCAAATTACTTTGCCGCGAAGTATGGCAAGCGATGCAACCGGCGAGTCATGGGGACGTCGCCCGATGCAATTGCCCGCCTGGTTGCTTACCAATGGCCCGGCAACGTGCGCGAGCTGGAAAACGCCATCGAACGAGGGGTAGTGTTGGGCAGTACTGAAAGAATTTTGCCCGAGGATTTGCCTGAATCGGTGCTTGAATCAGCGAGTATAATTTCTGAGCCGGCAACCAAATATCATGAAGCCGTCACCCAAACCAAGAAGCAGATCATTCTGGCGGTGATGGACCAGGTCAAAGGCAGCTTTACGGAGGCCGCAAAGGTATTAGGCGTGCATCCAAATTATCTGCACCGCCTCATACGCAATTTGAATCTTAAAGACCAACTGAAGAAATAAATCATCCGCAGATTACGCAGATTACACAGATAGGAAAATCAAGAGATAGATGGGTGGGATCGGTCGGAGGACAGTTTTGCGGCTTTGCCGCAGCACAGTGCGGTAAGGCTTGCCTTACGGTACGGTCTTCTTCGTTTTCTTTCCTGAGGGCTGAGCCTGAGGAAAATGTTTAGGAGAGACCCTTAAGGAAAGCCATAGGGTTACCGCACTGTGCGGCGGCAAGCCGCAGGCGTAGATTGAGTGATAAGAACCCAAGTTACTCTTGCACTACTGTGCGGGCGGCAAGCCGCGAAGAAAATAAGAGGAGAGCAATGGCCGCCATTCTTACCGAAGACGAGTTTTCCAAACACGTGAACACGAAGTTTCGTCTCACCACGGACGGCGAGCACCAGATCGAGTTGGAGTTAGCCGAAGTTAAGGGCTATGCCAGGAAGGCTGAGGAGCATAGCGGGATGGAGAGGTTCTCTGTTTTCTTCGATGGACCCGGCGACGTTCAACTACCGCAAGGGCTTTACTCACTCAAACACGATCAGATGGGCGAATTTGAAATCTTCCTCGTGCCCATCGCGCGCGACGAGCGCGGCTTTCGCTACGAAGCAGTTTTTAACTATTTCAAAGACAGCAAACAGTAAACAGTGAACAGTAAACAGCAAGATGAGCACAGAAAATAACTCAAGCCGCCTTACCCGAAATGGCGAATGAAAAATGAAAAATGAGAAATGGAAAACCGAAGAGGGAAACGACGCCAGACTAGCTAACTATTCATCACTCATTACTCATCACTAGTCACTTCTCGCTGAGGCGAGTATTCCATGTGCTTATACGCGCCCAGATCTTCAATCACCACAAAGCCCAGGCGTTCATAAAAGCGGTGCGCATTGTCATTGAGCACAAAGACCATGTGACGCAGCGGCTTGTTAGCACTTGCCGCCTCATCAATCAATCGCTGTAAAAGGATCGTGCCCGCGCCGCGCTTCTG
>JBDUCC010000217.1:0-4348 GCA_040003675.1 bacterium
GAATCCCGCTTCCATTAGCCGTATATAAAAGCATTCGGAAAACTGTGAAGCACTGAAGGGCGACCCGGCATTTGCCGGATTGTCAGAGGCATTTCTGTCTCTTCATGTCCATCGAAGTCACATCCATTGCTCCCGACAGCAAGCATCTCTCCCTGCGCACAATTGCGGCCGTAATTCGCAATTACCTGCCCGATTCCCCTCTTAGCAGCAAACAACTTTTCGTTCGATTTATCTTTGGTTTAGTAGCGATTGCAACTATTGCCGGAGCTGATGCTTTGTTGCGTTCGTACAAATACTACTCACGAATGATTGATGCCCGCCTGGCAAGTGGTTATCTCACCAGTCGCCCCGGTCTTTATGCTGCCCCCCGCACTATTGAACGTGGTCAGAAACTAACCAAACAAGACTTGATTCAAGCGTTGCGGCGCGCAGGTTACGTAGACTCAACCGACAGCAATGTCTGGAGTGGAAGCTTTCGTGAAACCGCATCGACGATCGAAATCAGTCCAGCCACCGCAAACCGAAACAGGCCGTCAGTTGTCACGGTCCTTTTTGAGAACGATCGCCAGATCGAGGCGTTACTTGCGGATAACTTACCGTTGGAAAAATTCACGCTCGCGCCCGAAGTTCTTACCAACGACCTTTCGTCCAAGACTGGGGAGCACGACAACGTGACCTACGCCGAGATTCCCCCGGCTCTGGCCCACTCGATTCTCTCGATCGAAGATCAACGCTTTTTTGCACATCCCGGCATCGATCTGTGGGGTATCGCGCGGGCGCTCGTGCGCAATGCCGGTGAAGATAAAGTTGGTCAGGGTGGTTCGACCATCACGCAACAACTCGTCAAGAATACCTATCTTTCTTCTGAGCGCACTTTCGCGCGCAAATACGCCGAAGCAATGCTCGCGTTTGCATTGGAGCGGCGCCTGTCCAAGCAGGAAATCTTCGCGCTTTATTGTAATGAGGTGTACCTGGGCCAACGCGGCGCCGTTGGCGTGCGCGGCGTGCGACAAGCGGCGCGCGTCTATTTTGCGAAAGAGTTGAAAGACATTACCCTAGCGGAAGCGGCAACTATCGCGGGGATGATCCAGGGACCGGCGCGCTACTCGCCGGTTCATCATGCCGAAGCAGCGCAGGCGCGCAAGACACTTGTCCTGGAAGCGATGCTTCGCGACGGTTGGGTTACAAACGAGCAGGCAAGCAGCGCCAGATCGCAGGGCATCGTCCTGTCGCCCGCGAAAAACATATCATCGGTTGCACCGTATTTTGTCGACTACGTCGACCGTGTGTCAGAACAGAATGACGTGCAACCGGCGCACGCCAGGATTTACACCACCATCGATCTCGATCTGCAGCACCTCGCAGAAAATGCGCTGAAACAACAACTGGACCATCTGGCTGTTGTTTACAAAAGTCGTTCAGCAAAGCCGCAGGGTGCGCTGGTCGCGCTCGATCCTAAAACAGGTAACGTGCTGGCGATGGTTGGTGGGCGTGATTATGCCGAGTCGCAACTAAACCGTGTTACCGACGCGCGCCGGCAACCAGGATCGACGTTCAAGCCTTTCGTGTATGCGGCGGCGCTGGAGGATGGTATGTCGCCCGTGCAAACGTTCAGCGACGCGCCGCGCGAGTTTGTCTACGACCGCAACAAGATTTACCGGCCGGCAAATTTCGGTGGCGGCTATTCAATGCACGACGTAACCATGCGCAATGCGCTGGTCAAGTCTCTTAACGTCGTGACGGTGGATGTTGCGTTGCAGACGGGTTTGGCCCGCATAGCGAATCTCGCTTCTGATTTCGGCTTGCCGCGACCGGAACGTTATCCGTCAATGGCATTAGGCACGGAAGAAGTCACGCCGCTTGAGTTGGCCGCCGCGTATGCCGCTTTCGCAAATGGCGGCCGCCGCGTTGAGCCCAGGGTGATTTCCAGCGTTGGCGAACCGCCGGCAGCCCATGTGGCCAACGACCAAAACGACAAACAGGTTGTTAGTCAGGCAACGGCCTACATGATCACAAACATGCTGGAAGCAGTCGTCGATCACGGCACGGCCCGCGCTGCCCGCGGAGGGTTGAAAGGTACGTCCTTCGCGGCCAAAACCGGGACGTCACGCGATGGCTGGTTTGTTGGTTATACGCCGAATTTGGTTTGCGTTGTGTGGATAGGTTTTGATGATAACCAGCAGCTTGGCCTAACGGGGGCCGAGGCGGCACTACCAGCCTGGGTGAATTTTATGCAAGGCGCGGTCGCCGCGAGACCGGAACTGGGCGGCAGAAATTTTGAATGTCCGGAAGGAATTGAGTTCGTAGAGATTGACGCTGATAGCGGCTTGCGCTCAACCCTGAGTTGTCCACATCGCGAGCTGATTGCGGTCACTGAAAGACTCGCGCCGAATCTTGAATGTTACAGTCATGGAAATTTGCTTCAACCAGACAGCACAGCGGACTCTGTTGACCAAGATATCCCAAGTGAATCATTAGTTGCCCAACATTCCAGACCACGTGTCCAAGCGAGTCCTCTGGCAGTCACTCGAATCGATGTCGATACACAGGGAAAACGGATCCTGGTAAACACAATGAGATAATTTTGGTTTTTAGCTCTGGCATCAGATGGGCTGAAGGTCTACCAACAGATGCAAGCGATTCTGTATCTCGGCTAAGCCGTCTGATGTGCGGAAGGTCTTTGACCTTCCGGCCTGCGCCATTATTGTTTGGGGGCTAGCCCCCGGCCTCCTTCCAGATTTCGAGAGACACTCCCGCACTCTACATCACTGTAGTCGCGAAGGATCGGCTCCCAGTCTTTCGATTGGACTGTCTCAAAAGAGTCGTTTGTGAGGCCTTGAACGAGGCGCGGAACTCAGGGGGCTTTCTCATTTTCGCTTATGTGATAATGCTGGATCATTTACACCTGTTAACCAACCAACCGAAAACATCTGCTGAAGTGTTGCGCTATCTCAAAGGCATAACCGCACATCGAACCATCGATTATCTTCGTCAAAACAACTTCCACAGTTCGCTCGCCAAGCTGCAACACAAAAGCTGGAAAAGGGAACATAAATATTCGCTTTGGCAGAAGGAGAAGAATGTGTTTTCAATTTACAGCGAGGCGATGTTTATGCAGAAGCTCAATTACATTCATCTAAACTCAGTTAGGGCGGGCTTGGTTGAGACAGCAATTGACTACCGATGGTCGAGCGCGAGAATTTGGCAAAAGTGTCCAACTCAGGATGAACCTCTGAACGTTGACTTGAAGAATATCGCTTGGAGAAGCGGGCGCAGCCCAAACAGCTAATACTGTTTGGAAGGTCAGAGACCTTCCGCACATCAGACGGCAGAGCCGTGTCGCGACTTGTCCTCAACACGAGATCCCTCTCACCCGAAGGAGTCTCAAGTCTTTTCCAACACAACCTGCGCAATTGCATGCTGAGTTGTATGCGACATTGAAAGATGCGCGACCGTTGCTCCCGAAGCTGCAAATAGTTTTTGGGTTTCGCCGTGAAAAGTCAGAAACGGCGCGCCGCTTTCCACTGAACCAATCTCCACGTCCTGCCAGCTAATCCCGCCACGCCAGCCAGTCTTCAGTGCCTTCAACGCAGCTTCTTTAGCGGCGAAGCGCGCGGCATAATGTTGCGCGGCTACCACTCCGCGACTGTCGCAGTAGGAGCGCTCGGCTGTTGTGAAGACGCGTTCAGTGAAGCGCGGCGTACGCTCGAGCACTTCGCGAATACGCGCAACTTCGATAATGTCTATGCCAATGGATACGATCATAAGCGATCGCGAATTAGAACATGCCGGCTTCTACTGGCGCGAGCACGACGGGGTCAGCGGACTTGTTTGCGCGCCGCTCGAAGCGGCCGGCTTCGCCAACGGCTTCTCCACCAGAAACGGCGGCGTCAGTTCTATGCCTGAGAACTCGCTGAACCTCGCTGGCTTTAACGAGGACTCAGCGGAAAGCATTTTGGAGAATAGACGGCGCTTTCTCAAGCTCTTCCCGGGGCAATGGGCGTTGGCGGGGTGTTGGCAAGTGCACGGCGCCGATATCCGCCAGGTAAGGAATTTGAACGATGCCAAGCCGGCCGAGGATGGGCGCGGCGATGCTATCTACTGCGATGCGATTGTCAGCGACGCGCGTGGCGTCATGGCCGGAGTTAAAACTGCCGACTGCGTTCCGATCCTCATTGGCGATTCGCAAACTGGGGCATTCGCAGCGGTCCACGCGGGCTGGCGCGGCACAGTGGCCAGCGTGGCAATCAAAGCGGTTGAACGAATGAGCGCTGAATACTCGACGAAACCGCTCGATATTACGGTCGCAATTGGTCCGGCCGCGGGCGCTTGTTGCTATGAAGTCGGA
>JBDUCC010000053.1:0-14755 GCA_040003675.1 bacterium
GCGCCGTTACTGATTTCCCGGCGAGATCAATTCCGCCGACTGCACTGCTTTGGGATCAAACGGCGTGGCCAGAAACTTCCTGGCGACGGCCATGGCGTTGTCGTAGTCAATTCCGGATTGGACAGCTTTGTTATATTCGGCGACGGCGCGATTGCGTTCGCCTTTTGCGTCGTAGGCATTGCCCTTCTTAATGCGGGCCCAGACCTCAATCCACGAAGGTTTTACTGTGCCATTAAGCGCGGCTTCGAAATTGTCGAGCGCCAGCTGCCAGTTACGTTGTTCAAGATAGAGCAGGCCGAGATTGTAATAGATCCAGGAATTCGAGCGGTCCAATTTTAGCGCGGCTTCAAACTGCTGCTGCGCTTCCGCATACTGACCTTCCTTCATCTGCTCGATGCCGCGACGCGCAACGATGGAAATGCGCAAATCGTCGGACATACGCAGGATTTTGTAGTTTGGATCGACAACTACCTCAATCGGTTGGCCATTCGACTCGAAATCAAAGTCTTCGCTTCTTCCCTCAATCACGGTGAGGACCGTTTGATTGTCGCCCTCCGCCCGCAACATCAACTGCACCGGCAAGCGTAAGGTTTCCAGCGTTTGTTTGACCGTGCCGCGCGTCCGGAATTTCCCGGCCCGCGTGCGGATGATTTGATAGTCAACTGTAAACTCGGGAACGCCGGTGCCTTCAACCCACTGCGCAAAGAAATAACGCATGTTCCGAGAAGCAACTTGAGTTGTCAGGTGTTCAAAATCGTCAATCGAAGCATTCTTGCCGCGGAATTGTTCGAGAAAGTTGTGTAACAGCAGATCAAATTTCTCTTTCCCTAACGTCTCGCGGAGCATGCGAAAAACCATCGCGCCCTTGTGAAAGACAATCGACTGGTAGGCCGCGGATTGATCGTCGAGGGCACTGGGCGCGCGCGCTATCGAGGCCGTTTGCTCAAAAGTCAACGCGCGTTCCTGCTGTTCGCGCTGGGCCGCCTCAAGCGCTCCGCCAGTCAGGCTGGTTTCGCGAAATGCAAATGAACTCCACTCGGCCAGTCCCTGCGAGAGCCAGGCGTCGTCAAATGACTTTAAGCCGACCGTTTGACCCCACCATTGATAAGCAACTTCGCGTTGTAGTTTTTCTTCAGGCAGTGGCCGCGACGAGTCGAATAGCTTGGAGGCGAGAAACATAATTCCCGGCCCCGAGTAGGCGTCCAGACTTTCGTCATCTACCTGCGCCACTACCAGGCGCGTGCCGAAAAGTGGAGTGCCATATTGTTTCGAATAATACTCAAGCACGTGACCCATTAGCTCGGCGTAAGTGTTGATGCGGCCCTCGCTGCCGGGCTTGGCGTAAAACTGAATTTCATAATTTCCGAAACGCAGGTTGCGGTTGATGTACTGCCCGGCCGCGAAGTTTCCAATCAGCACTGGCTGGCGATGAACAAAGCGGTAACGAGTTGCGCCTTCCTTCGGCGAAGGCTGTGCGGTTACCGCGTCATCGCTCGTGCCGGCTACCTGCAAGCCCGTGGGCACAATCAAAGTGATGTCGGAAGTGGCGCGATCCACAGCATAGTCGTGGAAAGGAAACCAGCGCGAAGCGTACATCAGATACGAACCTTCCGGCCCAACATACGCGAGACGTTTGGTAGCCAACGGTCCGCCCTCAGGTGACAAGAGCGGCCCGCTCCAGCGAAAACGCAGCGTCACCGGTTGATTCGCCGGCAGCACCTGGCCCAGGTCCACGCGCACGCTTGGCCCAAGTGAGCCTACTCCAACCGCGTCCTGAACAAACGTCATCGCCTGCCCATTGCGATCGATGCTTTCCACTTTTAAAGATCCGTTCAGCTCAAAAACGAGAGACCGCGTTGCATCCAGCGGGGTCAGGGTGATGTCCGCACCGGCGCGCAACATGTGCTGCTCGGGAATTAGCTGCGCCTCAACCCGGTAGTTTGTGATATCGAAACGGTTGGCTGCTTGCTGGGGCGCCGGTTGCTGCGGGCTAGCGACGCCTGCAAAAGCAAGGACCGCAGACATTAATAGAACAGTTTGGAGAAAGATGGGCCTGAATATCTTCATTATGGTCTCTGCTTGTGGTTCGGCTGTTGAATTATACAGCCGCGATCTTCTGACAGCGCAATACGCTGGGACTCATTTTCGGGCGTCGATGTGGGTTTCTGGCCCGCTGCGTCCGGAATCAATCAAAGTTTTGTGCGTCGAGGTTTTGGATGGCGGGAAGTTGCAAGCGGTTGGCTGGATGGCCGATTGTTTGCGCGCCTTCACGCTCAGTTTGGTCTCGGCGAAGCGGTTGGTGGAGTATCGCAAGGAAAGCGGAAAGCAACGCAATCCAGTTTTGCCATCGAGACAAACTTGACAGGTGCTAAACCCGCCGAATAAAGTCGCATGCCTCCCCGTTTTTACCGCGACCCTAATGCTTGGGAAGCCGCAATGCCTTTAGGTTTTACGGAACTGTAGCTCGGGTTTTTGCCCGACTGTGCAGGGTCTGCGCTGACCGGTGAAAACCGGACGCCATTCAGAATTAACAATTGCACACTGAGAGAAGGAGTTGCTTATGAGACATGCCGTGAAGCTGTGGTTGGTTTTGTTTGTTTGCCTGCTTTCCTGGCAGCAAGCGCCGGCGCAAACGCGAAACATAAAAGTTGACTACAAAGAAACGACGCTTAAGAACGGTTTGCGAGTAATCACGGTTGAGGATCATAGCGCGCCGGTAGTTGCTATCGCCGTCAATTACAACGTGGGCTCGCGGGACGAGCGCCAAGGTCGTACCGGATTCGCGCATTTGTTCGAGCACATGATGTTCAAGGGCTCGGAAAACGTCGGCACCGGCGAACATTTCGTACTGGTATTCAACAACGGCGGCAACATGAACGGAACGACCAGCGAGGATCGAACTGTTTATTTCGAAGCGCTGCCATCAAATCAGCTTGATCTGGGGTTGTTTCTGGAAGCGGACCGCATGCGTAGTCTCGCCATAACCAAAGACAATCTGGACAACCAACGAAATGCGGTCCAGGAAGAACGGCGGCTGGGCGTAGACAACCAGCCCTATGGCCAGAGTGGCGAGGTACAACAGGGGTTGCTGTACGACAACTTCGCTTACAAGCATTCCGTGATCGGATCGATGGAAGATCTGAATGCTGCCACCGTCGAGGACGTGGCCCAGTTTTTCAAAACCTACTACGCGCCCAATAACGCGGTGCTAACGCTAGTAGGAGACTTCAATACGAAGGATGCCCTTAGCCGCATCAAGAAAAACTTTGAACGCATTCCGCGCCAACCGAATCCACCGGCCATCGACATGACTGAGCCGGAGCAAACGGCAGAGCGGCGCGCCACTGTCGATGACATGCTGGCTCGTTCGCCGCGGGTTGATCTCGCATATAAGGCTCTTCCGGGAAACACTGCGGACTTCTATGCGTTGCAGGTCCTCTCAAACGCGCTTCAGGGTGGACAAAGTTCACGTCTCTATCAAAAGCTGGTGAAAGAAAAGGAACAGGTCACCGGAGTTTTCGGATTCGTCGATGAGAAGCGAGGGCCGGGAGCGCTTTATATTGTGGCGACTGCAAAGCCGGGCGTTAAGACTGCTGACGTGGAAGCTAACATCTATCAGGAGATTGAACGGATAAAGCGCGAGCCGATTGCTGATTGGGAACTGCAGAAGGCCAAGAACACCACCCGGCGTGCCTTCATCACTAATTTGCAAAGCTCGCTTTCGCGCGCCATCAATCTTAGTCAATACGCGATTTACTACGACGATCCCGGTCTGATCAATACCCGGCTGGACAAGGTCAATGCGGTTACAAAGGAAGACGTGCAACGCGTCGCCAACAAGTATTTGCGTGAGACAAACCGCACTGTAGTAATCACTATGCCCAAGCCGAAGGCTAAAGGGGCACCCGCGGCGGGCCAGTAAGGAGATTAGCAATGAAAATAACTAACAAAAATCGCGTGCAGCTTTTCGCGGCAGTCCTCGGCGGCGCACTCGTCTTTTCCCTTGCCAGCATAGGTCTGGGCCAGGGCCCGGCCGCCAGTCCGGTGGCGCAGTCAACAAAGGGCGCAGTGATCAAGGGCAAAGCACCCGTCAACAAGAAACTCTTGAAGGTTAATTTGCCGAAGGCGCAGGAGGCCACGCTAGCCAATGGCCTGAGAATCGTTGTGCTCGAAAGTCACAAAGTCCCGACCTTTAACATGCAGATGGTCGTGCTAAGTGGCGGCCTGTCCGACAGCCCTGACTATCATGGTCTGGCAAGTTTTACGGCTGGGATGCTTCGCGACGGAACCGCGAAGCGTTCGAGCAAAGAGATTGCCGAACAGATTGACGCACTCGGCGGAACACTGGCCAGCACTTCGGGCTTGTCCTCGGTTACCAGCACTGTAACTACCTCCGGCTTGATCGAGAACCTGGACCAGACGATGGGCATTTTTGCAGACGTCGTCCGCAACCCTACTTTTCCAGCCGGCGAGGTTGAGAAATACAAAGGACGGACGCTTGCTCAATTGCAATTTCAGCGATCAAGTCCGCAGTTCCTCGCTCAAGAACAATTCAGCCGCGCGATTTATGGTGAGCACCCGGCTGCCTTGATTTCGCCTCCGGTAAATTCAATCAAGAAGCTGTCGTCAAAAGACCTGGCAGATTTTCATTCAACCTATTACCGCCCCAACAATGCGATTCTGGCCATTGTCGGCGATGTAACTTTGAAAGAGGTGTTGCCGAAAATCGAAAAGGCGTTTGGCGACTGGCAAAAAGCGGACGTGCCGGTGACAACAATTCCAGCCGCCCCTTCGCAAGCCGGTTCGCGAATCTTCCTGATCGATCGCCCAGGTTCAGTGCAAACGGTGCTGCAACTCGGCAACCTCGGTATCGAGCGCACCAATCCGGATTACTTTTCGCTACTGCTGGCGGACAGGATTCTGGGCGGTGGCCCTGCCGCGCGTTTGTTTCTGAACCTGCGCGAAGATAAAGGGTACACCTATGGCGCCTACAGCAACTTTAGTGGCTCCAAATTCCGCGGCATCTGGATGTCGAGTTCGGAAGTGCGCACGGATGTAACGGAAGGTGCGATGAAGGAGTTCATGTACGAGCTGAAACGCATTCGCGACGAAAAGGTGAGCATGGACGAGTTGGAGAATGCCAAGCGCGCGATTGTTGGCAGTTTCGCCCTCTCGCTCGAACAGCCGCAGAGTCTTTTGCAAAATATCATTCTGCAAAAGATTTACAGTCTTCCCGCTGACTATTGGGATACATATCCGCAACGAGTGGCGGCCATTACCGCTGACGATATTCAAACCGTGGCGCAGAAGTACATCGATCTAAACCGCCTGCAAATCGTGGCTGTCGGCGATGCTGCCAAGACGCGGACCAGTCTCGCAAAGTATGGAACAGTGGAAGTCTACGATACGGATGGGAAACTGATAAGCGGCGGCGGAAACTAACAACACAAACTCGCATTAGCGATTAGAAAAAGCCGTGAGCTTTGCGCGCAAGCTGCTGGAATTTCGGCACCCTGCGCACACCGCTCGCGGCTCTTTGTGTTCGTACTTAGAGAAAGCTTTCCGAGCCAGAAAGCTTCCGAGGCTCAGCGTCTCATGGTTGGGAAGGGCGGTTCACCCCCGCGCGTTGAATGCCTGCTCGATCTTGAGCGAGGGCAAGCCACCCTTCCCAACCATGAGACACCGCAACTACTTTTTTGAATTATGGCTTGGGGTTTGATGTGCCGATGAAATTCACGTCCTTCAAGTCACCGCTGATGACAGGTAACAGCTTGTCTAGCGGGGCAAAGGTGAATCCATTTCGCGAGGGAATGATTCTGTATCCGGCGTCCGACGGCGCAACGCTAAAAGAGTAATTCCCGAGTTCATTGCTGGTCGCCGTCAACACTGTGCCTTGCGAACTGATTAATACCACTACCACATTCACCAGCGGATTATCACCGGCGTCTCGAACCGATCCAGTGACCGTGAAGGTAGCGGGCGAGTTTGCTGGAGTCTCTACCCGTCTTTCTCGACCCGGCCCGGAGGTGGATGTTGTTTCAGCAGCGGGTGTTTCGGCAACGGGCGTAGGACTGGGAGCTACAACAGCCTCCTGGGTGGGAGTCGGAGACGGCTGCGACTCCTGTTTCACTTCGGGTGAAGGCGTTGGCGCCGGCGTTGCAGCCACTATTTCCGGCGACGGCGATGGTTGGGTATCGGCCGTCGCAGTTTCCGGAGTCACTGCAGGTTTCGCTTCATTTGTTTGCTCGCGTGCCGGATTTACCTCGCCAACATTCGCGCTTGCTCGTCCAATTCGCTCGTCCAATCCCGCGAGCGAACCATTCACTCGGCGATAGAGTTTCTCAATCACCCCTCGCCGCAAAGGATCCGGCGCACCGGCGTCGTAGCTCTTTATGTAATATGAGATCGCTTCTTCATTTTTTCCCTGTCGTTCAAGCGCGGCTCCCAAATGCCATAGCGATGCGCGCAAGGCCGGCGTCCCCGCCGGCAAAATATTGACCGCGCGACTGAGGTGGTCCACCGCTTCCTCAAGCTTGTCGGAATTGAAAAGCGCCCAGCCCGAAGTATCTTCAATGTGCCCGCGCAACATGTTGGACAAAACGTTCGCAGGCGCTTCTTCAATAACGGGTGTGCCGCCCGCTGCGATGGCTCGTGCGCGAATTTCGCGATATTCATCTGCCTGCACTGCAAGCGTTACCGCGGGCACAGTCAAAGCGGCATCCGCGCTGGCGCGTGCTGCTTCCGCAAGTTCATAAGCCGCCTGGTAACCAATTCCTTTCTGCAATAATTTATTTGCTGCATAAAGTTCGCGATGCGCTCGTGAGGCATCGGTCCCTGAGCCAAACTCTTTTGCTGCCGCCACTGCTGCTTGTTCGTTGATTGTTTCCGCAGGCAAATTGGTGACAGTTGCCAACGACAACAAGTCCTTGAGAATTTTCGCGCTCCCCTCGGATTCGGCCGGCGCCAACTGAAATATGCTTGCCTGCCGCTCGAGAGCAAGTAGCTCGATGAAGTTTGCTGCCTGCGTCGTTGTGCGCCCCCCGAGCCGTGTTTCGATCTGATTGTTATTTAAGCGAAATGTTTGCGTCAGGACCTCGGCTGCTTCCTCGTAAAGGCCGGCAGAGACCAACGCGTTGGCCAATTCATAATCGAGCGTAGGAAATTTCCCGTATTGTCGCGCAAAGCGGATCACTCGTTCGGCCGCCAGCGGGTTGCGCTGCGCAATCAGCGCCCGGGCCACCGCAACGTGCGACCAGGTATAACGCGGTTCCACCTCAATCGCTTGATTCCCCAACCTGATGGCCAGTTCATTTTCATTGTGGGCCGCGAACCAATAGGCCGTGGAGGAAAGCAGCGGCAGGTTTTTTGGGTCAGCCTTCAACCCGGATTCGAGTTCGGTCTTTGCTTCATCGATTCGACCGAGATTCAAGAGCGAAATAACTAAGCCCGCCCGCGCTCCTTTATCATTAGCGTCCGCGACGAGTTGCTCCCGGTAAAGCGCCAGTGCTTCTTCGTCTTTACCAAAAGCACGCCGCAGGTCCGCCAGTCTTCGTCGCACCCCTTTCAAATTCGGATCCAGTTCGAGGGCGCGCTTGTATTCTGCAGCGGCCTCTTCCAAACGAAGAGAAATGTGGAGTGCTATGCCCAACGTCTGATGGGCCTCGGCGAGATCCGGGGCCAGCTTCGTGGCCTGCACTGCAATTTGTCGTGCCTCTTCGCCGCGCTCGACTGCGATGTAGAACCCGGCGACCGATAGCAGGCGTTTGGGATCGGCGCCAAACTTCGCAGCGATATTGCGTGCCGCAGTGTCAGCCGCGGCGCGCTCTCCCCGCAGGTAAAGATTCATCGGAATTTGCGAAATGACACCGGCAAACAATTTATCGGAAGGAGCAAGTGGCGCTTCGCTAATGGCTAGCAGCAGTTGTTCGACGCCGCCCGGGCTGTCACCCTTTTTTAATCGTTCGTCGCCTAAAGCCGCGTGCGCGCTAATGAGCAACTCCAAAGCGCGCGATTTAGAGCTTGAATCCGGATGGGCCTCGAGAAATTTTTTGAGCGCGGTTACGCGAGCTTCGACAGGTAGAGTCAAAGTCAGTTCAACTTCTTCGGACTCGCCTTCGTCCTTCACGCTGTTCGCACCAGGGCGTGGTTTCAGAAACAGCTTAGAGGTCGTAGCGTCCCGAGGCCTAGCAACTGCAACTGCCTCTGGAGTGGCCTGCGGCAATGCCGCATCATTTGATTTTGTCCCGGCCTCTGTCTTTTTAGGGCTGGCAGTTGCTGCCGCAACCGGCCCATTCAAATCCTCGACGCTAGAACCCTGCGCGGACGCAACAGAGTTGGCAAAATACTCAACCGCAGCGATGACCCCTTCGGCGGTGCGGTCCGAGGTGAGATAGCCACGCAGCCGTTGACTCATTTCACCCAGCACGCCTTCGGGCAAGCTTCTCTGCGCTGCCTTGCTAAATTGAGTGAAGGAAGTTTTTTCGTTGACTGATAAGACCAGCAGCAGACTCTTCCCAGTCGAGTTGCGGCCAACAACTTTCCAACTCTGCGCCAGTTGTTGCGAGAAATCGAAAATGTCCAGGCCGCCGGTTGTCTCTACAATGGCAACGTCGAATTGAATTCCGGTTTTCTGTTTCACGTCCTCGAGAGTGTTTTCGAGTTGCTGGCGTTTCGGGTCGTCGATCGCGTGAGCAAAGTCGTTTATGTGTCCGGTGCGCTCCGGCAATTGAACGGTCGTTTGCGCCCGTTGATTGATGCCAGACGCAAGCATCCACCCAACTGCGCCAGAAATAACAACCAACAGTGCTGCTTTGCGATAGAGTTGTAGTTTCATTAGGACCTTGTTTTGTAATCGAGAGAATAGCAATTGTCGGGGGAACACTTGGCGGCGATACCGCGTTCAGCGATGTAAGCGTTATGAGCAGCCATGATAACATCGCCTGCTTTTGCCAGCGAGTAAGCCGAACTGCCGAACCAAATGTCTGATAGCGAGTTTTCCGCGCCCAAAGTGGGCGAACTGGACGAAACCTGGGCCGCCGCGCTGGCCGAGGCCGAAGGACGAGCTCGTGCCGCCGGTCGTTCAGACCTCACCGAGTACCTCGCTTTGCGCAGCTCAAACGATCTGCTCCGTAAGACAGCGTGCGATTGGTTATTGGCAGTGTTTCGCAATGTAGCCGGTGAAATGAACCGGGCCGGCTCCTCACTGCAAATAACAAGCAACGACAACTATCAATTCACGATCGCGAACGCTGCGCTGGTGGGAAGACTTTTGCAACTTGAGAGCGGTGTCAGACAATTGCTAGTTGAAGTTGGTTGGCCGCGTATGCCCGGGCACGGTTTTATTCGCGGCGGTGGTCTGGCGCTGGGCCAGCTCCGGCACTTCGGGATTAAGTCGGCAAGCGAAGTAATTCGTTTAGTGACTTCGCCTGAAGGCTCGCCGCGCTGGATAGTCGAAAACAACCGCGAGCCTGTGGTTGAGATTCGCGAGGCAAACATCAGACAGCACATCGCTATCCTGCTGGACAGCTCGCGCGTTGACGAGCGTCACGTGTGACCATTTCGGCCAGCGCTTGCACGTTTTCGAACCACATCAATTCTGTGTGACTTTCAGTCCGCAGCAAAAGCTCCGCAAAAACTCAATTTCATTCGCTAAAAGTTTGACGAGAGTGCGTTTGGCGATTAAGGCACGATGCTTGCGATTAGGCGTCCCGGACGACGCCCGACGTGACAGGTGTCCCCCATGTCGAGCGGAATAACCGGGCAGACCAAACCTTTTCGAATGGCACTTACGAGTGCGGTCAGCTCGAAGAGACGTTGAGGAGGATTAAGATGACACGACGCACAACAAGCATTTCCATTTTGGCGGCAGCAATCCTGGCGCTTTGTCTGCCCGCGCTGGCTGCAGCTCAAGGGACGTACGATCCTTGGGGCCGCAACCGCAACGACGATCGTCGTGACCGCAACGGACGATATAACGAGGGTTACCTACGTGATTCAGTTCATCGACTGGATCGATTGGCAAAAGATTTTGAAAGAGATCTTGATCGCGACATCGATCACAGCCGCGAAGACGGCACGCGGCATGAAGACCGCGTAAACAATGAAGCTAGAGATTTCCGCAACGCGGTAGCTGATTTGAAGTCACGTGTAGGCAATGGACGTGATTTAAACCGGAGTGTTAATCAAGCCCGCCGCGTCTTCCAAGAGGCGAACCGCACCGAACGAGTAGCGCGACATCACTTCGATAACCCACGATTGGCCTCCGAGTGGTCGCAGATTCAACAAGAGCTACTTATCATTTCGGACGCCTATGGCGGTGGTTTCTACAACAATGACGGTTATGGCAACGGCAGAAATGACCGTAACCAAAACAACAACGATTGGTGGCGCAGAATTCCTTTCTAATCACTGATCCGATACCCGCAACGAAAGCCTCGTTTCTCTGACAAGTGAAACGAGGCTTTTGCATGTTCGCGGCCAGATGACAGAATAGCCGGCATGCCGGGAACCCTATATGTCGTGGCCACGCCAATTGGCAACCTCGAAGACATCACTCACCGCGCGCTCAGGGTGCTGCGCGAAGTTGACGTCATCGCCTGTGAAGACACGCGGCACACGCGAAAACTCCTGAACCATTACGGCATCAAAACCAGGGTTACGAGTTATCACGATCACAACGAGCGCGAACGTACCGTTGAGTTGCTGGAAGCTCTTGCGTCCGGATCAGACGTGGCCATCGTTTCCGACGCCGGCACACCGGGCATCAGCGACCCCGGCTTTCGGTTGGTCAGTGAAGCAGGCGCGAAAGGCGTAGCGGTGGTGGCACTGCCCGGGCCATCCGCATTGATTACCGCGCTGGTGGCTTCGGGACTACCGACGGACGAATTCTTTTTTGCCGGCTTTTTGCCTGCCCGCTCAGGAGCACGGCGTGCGCGTTTGGCGGAACTTCGTGACACTCCCGCTACACTAATTTTTTATGAAGCGCCGCATCGCATCGCTGCCACGCTAAACGACGCCTGGGAAATTCTGGGCGAGCGCGAGGCGGTGGTTGCACGTGAGTTGACTAAGATTCATGAAGAGATAGTGCGCGCGCGTTTGAGTGAGCTAGCCGAGCGCTTTGGTTCAGAGGAAAGAACGCGTGGAGAAATCGTGCTGCTTATCGATCGCACGCCGATTGAGAGTGAACTGAGCAGTACAGGCGATTTGCGCACTATTGCGGCGATTGTCTCAGAGTTTGAAGCGGCGGGGCTGGACCACCGGGCGGCGTTGAAGAAAGCGGCGCGCGAGTTAGGTCTCTCGCGTGATGAAGCCTATCGCCGGCTGGTTGCTGAACGTGGCAAGTAAGAGCGGGGCAAGCCCGGGCTCCCTAGCGGGGGCAGCCCCGCTGGGGTGGAAGCCCGCCTTCCTGACCTTGAGACATTCATCGCTGAGTGGATATGCGTCCCTGTCAGCCGCTCACTTAAAATGGTCCGAACAATTTGCGCAGGCTCATGGTCGGGAAGGCGGGCTTACCCCCTGCTCTTTTGTTTCTGATCAGTCGCCACCCAACCCCGCCGGCAACTGCTTATCAACCTTGGGTCGAACAGCACGATTCGCCAATTCCCACAGCAGCATGTAAACGGTGCGGGTGACTCTCTCCATTTTTTGAAAGTCGATCTTTTGCACTTCGTCGCCCGGGCGATGGTAGTCCTCGTGCTCGCCGTCAAAAAAGAAAACTATCGGGATGCCCTTCTTTGCATAATTGTAGTGATCACTGCGAAAGAAGAAGCGGTTGGGATCGGCTGGATCGTCGTAGCGATAATTGAACGCAAGATTCAAGTAGTCCTTGTTAACCGTTTCCGTCAGCTCACCCAGCTCAGTGCTCATCATCTTTGAGCCAATCACGTAAACTTCATTCGGACCGGATAAATTCGCGTTGCGCACATTCGTGTCACCTTCTTTTTTGCTGCGGCCGATCATATCAATGTTGAGTTGGGTTACGATCTTATCGAGTGGAATGGTCGGATTCTCGGTGAAGTAACGCGAGCCCCACAAACCCTTCTCCTCGCCGGCATGCCACACGAACAGCACTGAGCGTTTCGGTCGCTTCGGCGCTTTTGCCAACGCCTCGGCCATCGTCAACAGCGCCGTTGTACCTGAGCCGTCGTCGTCGGCGCCGTTGTTGATGGCGTCACCGTTCACCGGTATGCCGATGCCAATGTGATCGTAATGCGCGCCTACGGCTACGTATTCGTCTTTCAAAACCGGATCGCTGCCTTCAAAAACCGCCACCACGTTTTGTGTTGCCAGTGCCTCAAATTTTGTTTTGATCTTGAACGTCAGTTTCTTTTCCGGACTCAGCTCAAAAGAATCAGGAACCTTGCCGGCATAGATTGAGTCGAAGATTGCGGTAGCGCTTTGCCGTTCGCCCTGGAACAAAGCATTTGCCAGGCGCGGCGCCGCTATGATTTGGGGCGCCAGCAAGGGGTTCCGCATCGGGTTGTCGGCAGGGGGCGTGGCAGACGAAGTTTCAAATTTCTCAACTCGGATAACGCCGCTTTCAGTCAGTCGACTGCGATTGCGGTCCCAGTTTGCCAAATACTGAAAGTCAGGAATGACCACCAGTCCTACCACGCCCTGCTTCTGTGCATAATCGCTGGCGGTCATATAGTCTTCGCCCCGCTTGCCGGTTTGATCTGCCCGGGTGATGCCGCGCGGGTATCCGTCCGGCGGCGCAAAGATGATCGCAATTTTTCCTTTCGCGTCGATCCCTTTGTAGGCATCTATATTTTTCGACTTAACAAACCAACCGTTTCCGGCGAACACGAGCGGAGCGGTGACGTTTCCATCGCGCGAGTAAGGAATGTAGTCGTCGCCAAGCGCCAGGGTTTGACTATTGAGCTGCACGCTGGTCTCGGCTTTTTCCAGAGAGTTCCTCCGCAAGCCTATCTTTTGAAAGAACGAGCCATCGTCTCCCGCTGGTTTGAATCCCCAATGCGCCAGGTTCGTGGCGAGAAATTTTGCGGCTGTGTCGAGTCCACGGGAAGGCGTATCGCGTCCCTCCATCTCATCGGAAGCGATGAATGAAAGATAGTCCTTCATTGTCGCCGCGGTGATTGTCTCAACGCCTCTCTGGGTGGCGATCGAGGCTGGGGCGGCCTTTGCTGGACTGCTGCTGCGGCGCTGGGCCAGCGCCGGCGAAAAGGTTCCGGTGGCTGTGAACCCGCTTACTAGAACGCATGTCAAAATAATTGCTGACAAAAATCTTCGCATGTCTTCTCCTGATGTCTACGATGAAATAATAATTGGGGAAACTTGTATTACGCAGCAATGCGCGGGAAGGTTTACGCTTGCTGGACCGCCTGGATCAGGCGCGTCAGGGTTTCTTTAGCGTCGCCGTAAAGCATTCCGGTTACCGGTTTGAAGAACAGTGGATTTTCCAAACCAGAAAAACCTTTGCCTTGCCCGCGCTTCAACACCACAACTGACTTTGCGTGATCCACCTCCAGAATCGGCATGCCTGCTATGGGACTGCCCGGGTTGTCGCGCGCGTCGGGATTGACTACATCATTCGCGCCAATCACAACTGCAACGTCAGTCTGCGGAAATTCCGGATTTATCTGTTCCAATTCATAGAGCGACGAGTATGGCACGTTTGCTTCGGCGAGCAGCACGTTCATGTGACCGGGCATGCGACCGGCAACCGGATGAATTCCGTATTTGACGGTGACGCCGCGCTTCTCGAGCGTGTCGGCCAATTCGCGCACAGCGTGCTGTGCTTGGGCGGTTGCCATTCCATAGCCGGGAACGAATACCACCTGCTTTGCATAGGCCATTTGCGTGGCAATGTCTTCCATGCTCACTTCGCGCATCGTGCCGCTTTGTTCACCCTGCGCGGTCGAGGCGGCGGCACTTCCGAATGCTCCGAACAGAACGTTGGTCATCGAACGATTCATCGCACGGCACATCAGGATCGAAAGGATGAATCCGGAAAAACCATCGAGCGTGCCGGCAATGATCAGCACATTGTTCGATAAGACAAAACCCGTTGCCGCCGACGCGAGTCCCGCATAGGAATTCAGCAGCGACATGACTACGGGCATGTCTGCCGCGCCGATAGGCATTACCAATAGCAAACCGAAAACGAATGCCAGCGCAACCATCGTAAAAAAAAGTGGCATCGAGCCGGGCACGAAAATCAAGTAAACAAAAATTCCAACGGTCGTCGCCAACAACGCCATGTTGAAAATGTTCTGGCCCTTGTACGTCACCGGCGTACCGCGCACCAGCCCCTGCAACTTCGCGAACGCCAGGAGACTTCCGGTCGTAGTTAAGGCGCCAAGCATTACTTCAAATCCAAGGGCGGACATCGTGATCGTTTCAAGATGACCACCGTGACGATAAAACTCGGAAATTCCCACCAGCGCCGCCGCGAACGCGCCAAACGCGTGCGACAGCGCAGTCCGCTGCGGCATCGCAGTCATTGGCACCCAAAGACCCATTGCCAGACCAACAAGCGAACCAAGCACCAATCCGGTGATGATCCAGGTATAGCTGACGATCTCGAAATGCAGCAGCGTCCCGATGATAGCCATCAACATGCCAAACTCCGCCAGATGCATGCCGCGTTTGGCGGTTTCCGGATGGCTCAATCCCTTTAGGCCGAGAATGAAAAGGATAGAGGCGAGCAGGTAGCTTAATTCGATGAAGTAGGTGCGCACTTTTTATGGATTGTTCTTTGAGCTTTGTTCTTTGTTCTTGGGCTTTGGTCTTTGGT
>JBDUCC010000218.1:0-4339 GCA_040003675.1 bacterium
CTGTAATTCGCCGCAGTTGAATCAACGGCGTTTGCCCGATGCTGGTCTCGATTGAGGTTTTTGCTTCGAGTTGCGGTTGTTCTAAAACGACGGCGCTCATGTATCTGTTCCTAGGACTCGAAAAATTATCCCTACCAGAAAGTTAACCGGCCGCGAATCCCATTTGATTCGCGACCGGCATTTGAAAACCTTTGCTGGGTTCGTTTATGAAGTTAGCTGCACTTCACCCGCAAATGCTCTGCCGGTCCCGTGCCAACAACGGACGCAACACGCGAAACAACAGAAACAGAAGCAGGGTTTATTCATCTGGTCAGCTTTCAAAAGCGACTATAGAAACTGGTCAACCCTCTGTCAAGCCAGCCCGCGTCAGCGCCAAAATGAAACTGGCGTTAGGGCAAAAGAAAACATTATACTCTGAGCGAATAATTCCCTTTTGCAAAGTGGCTCGACCACACTTCCCGCAGCCAATTTTTATTAAATCTAGAGCAAAAAGTTGAACCTCAAGAGTAAATAACAGACCATCCTCCTAGTTCTTTGTATTCTTCTGACGTCTCTGCCGGTCAGTGGTTTAACTTCGCAATCAGTATCTATTCCAGCGCAGTCCGGCCCAAACTAAGCGATTTACTTTCCCCTTAGTTTGCCAAACCCATCTGCCAGAGCATGAATGAGTAATCAAACGCGATTTCCCGCAGGTAGTCGTAACGGCCTGAGGAACCTCCGTGGCCCGCGCCCATGTTTGCTTTCAACAGCAGCGGGCTGTTGTTAGTCCGCATCGCCCGCATCTTGGCGACCAGTTTGGCGCCTTCCCAGTATGGAACCTGGCTGTCGTTAAGTGAAACTTTGACCAGCATTGCCGGGTAAGCTTTCGCGCCTACGTTGTCGTAGGGCGAATACTGCTTCATGTAATCGAACGCCGGCTTATCGTTTGGATTTCCCCACTCAATGTACTCGCTCGTAGTCAGCGGCAATGACTCATCCAGCATCGTGTTAAGCACATCCACGAATGGAACCTGGGCTACGACTGCTTTGAAAAGATCCGGACGCATGTTGGTTACTGCGCCTACCAGTAATCCGCCGGCGCTGCCACCCTGGATGACCAGCCGATCGCTCGAGGTGTATTTGTTTTTGACCAGATAGTCGCCGGCGGCGATGAAGTCAGTGAATGTATTCATCTTCTTCATCATGCGGCCCGCTTCACGCCACTCTTCGCCAAGTTCTCCGCCGCCGCGAATGTGCGCAATGACATAAACCACGCCACGATCAAGCAGACTCAGCCGGTTTGAATTGAAGGTGGGCGCGATCGAGATGCCGTACGAACCATAGCCGTACAACAGCAGCGGCGCAGAGCCATCGATCTTCGTGCCCTTCCGATAAACCATCGACATCGGAATGCGTGTGCCGTCTGAAGCGGTGGCGAACAAACGCTCGGATTGATAATTCTTCCGGTCAAAACCCGGCACTTCAGTCTCTTTCATTAGCGTCGCTTTGCGCGTGTTCATGTCGTAGTCAAATACGGAACTCGGTGTGACCAACGACTGGTAGTTGTAACGAACGAGGTTAGTATTGAATTCCGCGTTTTGTGAGAGACTCGCCGCATACACAGGCTCGGGAAACTCGATGCGATGCGTTTTGTTGGTTTTGAAATCGAGAATCTCCAGCCGCTGCAAACCGCTTTCCCACTCAGACAAAACCAGATGGTCGGCAAAAGGATCGACACCTTCGATTTTCACAGCCGGCCGGTGTGCAATAAATTCTTTCCAGTTGGTCTGGCCCGGATTTGAGTCCGGCGCCGTTACCACGCGAAAATTTTTCGCCCCTTTATTACTGCGGATGTAAAAAAGATTTCCGCGGTGATCGATGTCGTATTCATGGTCTGCCTCGCGCGGGCTAATGATTTTCAATTCCGCATTGGGCGCGTTTGCCGGCAGGTAGCGATATTCTGTTGACGTCTTACTTTGCGAGCCGACATAAATTACGGCTTTATCGCGTGTGCGACCCGCGCCGATGTCAAAGAGTTCGTCCTTCTCTTCGAAAATCAAATCGGTTTTGTCGCTGCCCAGGACGTGCCGGAAAAACTTGTCCGAACGTTTGGTAACTGGGTCTTCCGTGGTGAAGAAGATTGTCTTGTTGTCTGTGGCCCAGGCCACGTTGCCAACACGATCGAACGATTCGGGCAACAACTGGCCAGTCCGCAGATCCTTTATTTGAAGTTTGTACTGGCGATAGCCGGTCGTGTCAGTTGAATAAGCTAGCAGGTTGCCGTCATCGCTCGGCACGAAGGCGGCCACGCTAAAGAACTTCAGACCCTTCGCGAGTTCGTTCTGATCGAAAACGAGTTCTTCCTTCGCCTCGAGCGTGCCCTTCTTGCGATAGTTGATTGGGTACTGTTTCCCCTTCTCGGTATGCGTGAAATAGAAATAATTGCCACGGCGATAGGGCACGCTGTTGTCGGTCTCTTTAATGTGTCCGACCATTTCTGCGTAAAGTTTTTCCTGAAGCGCGGCCGTCGGCTTCATCATCTCGGTGGCATAAGTGTTCTCGGCTTCGAGATGGGCGATAACAGCCGGACTGGTTTTCTCACGCAGCCAAAAATAATCGTCCGTCCAGGTGTCACCATGAATCGTCGTCGTCTTTGTTTTCTTTTCGGTCATAGGTGGCTGCGGCGCTGACGCGTCTCCATTTGTTTGCGCAAAGCTGAAGTTGCTAAGCGGAAATATCGTCACGATCAGAACCAGGAAGGGGATAGTTAGGTTCTTGCTTAATCTCGTCATCGTTTTATTTTCTCCAAGCCTAAATCTTTCGGAAACCAAACAGTGGTTCGGGGAGAATTCGGATTGAAAGTAGTTTGTTATCTGCGGCGCACGGCCGTCAGTCGTGAACGGTTCAACCACGCGGCGGGTCACCCCAGCCTGATCCTTTGTACTTGCCATCTTCAACCATGCACGGGACCGTGGGGTCGCCACCGGAAAAGCTCAGCATTTCCTTGCGACGCGCGTGGTCGTTTTGCGCGTCATAGTCGGTAAAAGGAATGGAATTTGAGTTGTAGTAAGTCCGTGCCTGCTCGCAATAGGGACAACCGGGTTTTGTGTAAATTACCAGGGCCAAGTTAATTTCCTCCGAGGGATTAGTTTACCAAGGCACTGTTTAGATGAGAAATGCAGCCGAACAAGTAGCATAGACTTCAGTCTGTGATTGCCCAGAACCACAGACTGAAGTTTGTGCCACACAGCGCAGTTCAGAGACAGACTTTAGCGTGAACGGTTACGACGCAGCAACCTGAAGGCTGTACTCTGAACTTCTTGAGTTTACTGCCGCGAAAGATCGCTGTGTTATTTTGGAAAAGGAATCGCTATACTGCGCTCAATGAGCGAGCAAACCTGCGAACCTTCACCGACCACACCCATAGAAAATGATCTGCTCGATCCTTACGAAAGACTGGTGACGATTGAGGTCTTGGGCCAGCGCGTTGAAGTGCCTGAGAAAAACCGCCTGCTGCGCTGCTTTCAATATCTTTCGCTGGAGACGATTTCTTACGGCGATTTTTGCTGGAATGGCGACTGTACCAACTGCCAGGTTTGGTATCACACTAAAGAACAGCCCAATGAGAATGGCAAGCCGGCGCTCTCGTGTCGCATGGACGTGATCGAAGACATGGTGATCACGGCTATGAGCCCGTTCATCAAATTGCGCGGCATCACCAAGTAGAACGCCTCTAACTCAATACTTTACGGCCCGATCGACTTCATTGGACCAGGCGATGATGCCGCCCTTCAGATTTAGCAAGTTGCCGGTAAAGCCAGATTGCTTCAGCGCCTGGATTGCGCGAGCGCTGCGACCACCCATCTTGCAATGCACCACCGTCTCGCGCGCCGGATCGATTTCAGACATGCGATTAATAACCTGGGCCAGGGGAATGTGGATGGAATTCGGGATGGTGCCCACCGCTACCTCATTGGCCTCGCGCACGTCGACGATTTGAATGTCGTCGCCGTTGTCGAGGCGTTGTTTTAGTTCGGTGACGCTGATTTCGGGCATGAATGGCGTTGTCATCGGTTAATATTTCCTCCGTTATTTTTGAGAGCGGCATATTCTACTTGCGGCCAAAGATGTGGACAAGACAGGCTCAGCCAGTACTGATGTAGTTTAAGTAGTCTCGCGATTATTTACTTTGTTGCATCTGTCGTTGCCGTGACATGAGGTCAGTACCACCTCGCGGTAGCGGGTGGGTCTCAGATTCAGTGCTCAACCCAACTGAAACCACCACTGACGTTTCTAGAGACGCGCCGGAACCCACCCGCTTGTATGTTAGCCGCATGCAAGTTAGAAAGTGTTTTATCGC
>JBDUCC010000054.1:0-14671 GCA_040003675.1 bacterium
GGACCTTGGAAGAGGGGCGTCACGTTAAACGTTGAGGTCGTGCTTGCGCTGGCTTATTCTATTAATTGTCCCACGCAGTATTTCTCACCAATTTAAACGTCTTCCCAAAACTGCTTTTGCAGAAGCTTTCTTCATATTATTGAGGACCTCTAGTGAAACAAAAGTTGCAGAGAGATAGATCGAGTCACAAATCCTCGCGCGATCAGCGCCGGGTGCTACTGATTACAGACGAACCCCTCCTTCAGTTTCCGGCAACGCTAGAGGCGGCGGGAATCCATGTTGCAGGTGTATGTACCGCCATCGCTGCGCCGATATTGCTCCGTCGCTCACGCCCGCAACTCGTTATTGCCAGCATTCCATTCAAGGGTATGTCGATCCAGGAGCTCGCACGAATGCTCGCCCAAAGCCAGGATTTCATACCCTTGATATTAGTGGGAGAAGAAGCAGCGACAACGGAATGGCGTCGAGCAGCAATGTCAGCTGGGGCCTTCGACTACTTTCAACTTCCGGCAGAGGTTGATCTACTTATTCTGAAGGCGCTGCGATTAAGCACATTGCATCAAACAATGGACCGGCTTCGCGGAGAGGCAGATCTCGATCATTTGACAGGCCTGGCAAACCGACGCCGCTTCCGAGTTGCGCTGACTCGCGAGGTTGAAAGATGGCGGCGCTATGGAGTGTCATGCGCGCTGCTGCTGCTCGATATCGATCACCTGAAATCCATCAACGACACATTGGGGCATCCTGCCGGCGATCTCGTGATCCGCGAGATTGCGAGCACACTAATCCAGGTTTCACGTGATAACGACACCGCAGCCCGGTTGGGAGGCGAAGAGTTTTGCTTGTTACTGGCCGGGACAGATGACACAAAAGCTGAGCTAGCCGCCGATCGCTTACGTGCCATCCTGGCTGAGCAACCGGTTGAGGGAGTTGGAAACATAACGGTGAGTATTGGCGTCGCTGCGTGTCCCGCACACGCGAATTCCGAGCGGACACTCTATGCTGCGAGTGACGAAGCACTCTATATCGCGAAAAACAAAGGGCGTAATCGTGTTGCAGTGGCGCCGAAGATCTCGTAGACGTCGTAAAGCAAACTGTTAGTTTGCGTTGGTCGCGTCCAGCTCAACTTGAGTGTTAACCAGCCACCGCAAACTAACAGTTTGCTTTACGTGTCTTCCGTTTCCCGCTACGCTTTCAAAACATCATGCAGTTTCAAACGCCCCCGGCCCTGGGCAATCAATACGAAGATGATTCCGTTCTGCGCTCCTATTTAAAGCGGAGCCTTCCCGCCGACGCGCTGCGCGAAATCGAACCAACGCTTGTGGAGATGGGAGAGCTCGCCGGCGGTGAGCTTTATCAGATGCAACTTGCAGACAGGCTCAATGAGCCGAAGCTCACGCAGTGGGACGCCTGGGGAAATCGAATCGATCGGATTGAGTTGACGCCTTTGTGGCGCATCGCTGAGCGTATCGCCGCTGAGCACGGCGTCGTCGCTACCGCTTATGAACAAAATCACGGCCGCTTCTCGCGCGTGCATCAGTGCGCGCTCGCCTATCTGTTTACACCTTCAACCGACATCTACAGTTGCCCATTAGCGATGACAGACGGAGCGGCGCGGACCCTGCTGGGTTCCGAAAATACGGCCCTAATCGAACGCGCCGTGCCGCACCTAACCAGTCGCGATCCGAAAGAGTTTTGGACCAGCGGCCAGTGGATGACCGAGCTGACTGGCGGCTCGGATGTTGGAGCCTCAGAAACAATCGCAAAGCCTGATCCTGATTTGACTCGAAACTCGCAACCCGAGACTCGAAACTGGCTTCTCTACGGTCGCAAGTGGTTCACTTCCGCCGCTACTTCCCAGATTGCTTTGACGTTGGCACGTCCTGAAGGCAATCCTGCGGGCGGACGCGGACTCGCGCTTTTTTATCTGGAGATGCGAGACGAGCAAGGCCAGCTGCGCAACATCTCGATCGATCGCTTGAAAGACAAGCTCGGCACGCGCAAAGTCCCGACGGCAGAATTGACGCTGAACGGTACACCGGCGCAACTGGTTCTGGGCACTACCGACGGCGTGCGCAACATCACGCCTTTGCTCAACATCACCCGCCTCTGGAATGGCATTAGCGCCGTTTCCCTGATGCGTCGCGGCATTGCACTGGCGCTTGATTACTCGCGCAAGCGCGCGGCCTTCGGTACGCTGCTTTCTGAGAAACCTCTGCACATGGACACGCTGGCCGGATTGCGGGCTGAGACGGAGGCGGCGTTTCATCTCGCTTTCCTGGTCGCTGAACTAACCGGCCGCGCTGAGACTGGAGAATTAGGTGAAGAGCAAACTTTGTTGCTTCGTTTACTCACGCCGTTAATGAAGTTGACGACCGGCAAGCAGGTCGTGGCCGTTGTCAGTGAAGCACTCGAAGCCTTTGGCGGCGCAGGTTACGTCGAGGACACAGGGTTACCCATGCTCTTGCGCGACGCGCAGGTGCTGCCGATTTGGGAAGGAACCACGAACGTGCTGGCACTGGATGCGCTGCGCGCTTTGGGTGCTGACGACGGAGCGTTCAGCGCGCTGAAAGCTGAATTCACTCGTTGCCTTTCCGCTGTTTATGACCAGCGCCTGGTTGAACCCGCGCGGATCGTGCAATCGGCATTAGCACACGCCGAAAGCTGGTTGGCTGAGGCAAGGAGGGCAGGGACACCGGCGTTGGAGGCGGGCGCGCGCCGCTTCTCACTTACGTTGGGTCGTGCAATAGAACTGGCGCTGATTTGCAGACACGCTCAATGGTCTCAGGAAAACGAAAGCGACGCTCGAGCCATTGACGCGGCCCGGCGGTTCGCAGCTTCCGGAATCGACTTCATAGTTGCCTCGGACTTGTGACAGCGAAGCTAAGGGTTTTAAAAAGCAAAAAGGGAAACCACGACGAGTGGTTCCCCTCTTAGTTGATTTTGCGCCGGCCGCCGCAAACTAACAGTTTGTTTTTACATCTTTGCGCAAACTAGTTGCGTTAGATCGGATTCGTCTTAGTTGGCTTGGGCTTTGGCTGCGCCCGCGTGTTTCTCGATCATGCGCGAGATCGACTCTTTGCTCGTGGCGCCAACTACCCGTTCCACTTCCTTGCCGCCGCTGAATAGAATCAACGTCGGAATACCCTTGATGCCATAGCGCTGGGCGGTTCCACTATTGTCGTCAACGTTGACTTTCACAACCTCGGCAGTCTCGTTGTATTGTTCTGCGATGGCGTCGATGGTTGGCGCAATCATGCGACAAGGCGCGCACCACTCGGCCCAGAAATCAACCAGCACGGGTTTCGTTGACTGTAAAACGTCTTTCTCAAATGAATTGTCGGTTACGTATCTTACTTTCTCACTCATGTTCGTTCTTCCTTGACTCCTTGAATTCCAAATGTCCGCGGTCAATGATGCTTTTAGCTTCCGCAAGAAGGGGGACAGACTAGGAAGTCTGTCCCACTTAGTTACTGCCGCTGGCCTTCGATAAAGCTCTTCAACACACGCGCGCGCGATGGATGACGAAGCTTTCTCAATGCTTTTGCTTCGATCTGGCGAATGCGCTCGCGCGTTACGTTAAAGTCCTGACCAACCTCTTCCAGCGTACGCTCGTGCCCTTCACGATCCAGGCCAAATCGCATGCGAATCACGCGCTCTTCGCGCGGACTTAGCGTCTGTAATACGTCACCTGTAATTTCGCGCAGGTTCGAAGTAATCACGCGCTCTGCCGGGCTGGTGCTCGACTTGTCTTCGATTAGATCGCCCAGCTGTGAATCGCCGCTCTCGCCAATTGGTGTCTCCAACGAAACCGGCTGCTGCACGAGCTTGCGGGCCTTGCTGACCTTCTCAACGGACATGCCCATCTTTTTGGCAATCTCTTCCGTTGTCGGCTCGCGGCCCAGCTCACGCACCAGCTCGCGCGATGTGTTTCGCAGCTTGTTGATGACTTCGATCATGTGCACCGGAATACGAATGGTGCGGGCCTGATCGGCGATGGCACGCGTAATCGCCTGGCGAATCCACCAGGTCGCATAAGTCGAAAACTTATAACCGCGCCGCCACTCAAACTTGTCGACGCCCTTCATCAGGCCGAGGTTCCCTTCCTGAATCAAGTCAAGGAACTGAAGTCCGCGGTTCTGATACTTCTTGGCGATAGAAACCACCAAACGCAGATTGGCTTCCGTCAGCTCATGCTTCGCCTGCGCAGCCTGGGCCTCGCCGGTCACAATCATCTGATGCGATCGTTTGATTTCCAGTGGTGAAACGTGATGTTCGGCTTCAATCTCTTTCAGCCGGCGTTTAGCTGCGGAAATGTGTTTACGAAACTCTTTTGCATCCTCCGCCTTAATCCGCTTTTTGGTCAGTTTCGCCGCGTAGGTTTCAATCTCGCGCTCGAGTGTTCGTGTTTCGCGGTGAACCGTCGCAATCGAAGATATCAACCGCTGTCGCACAGCCTCTTTCAAACGAAGGACACCAATTTCCTGAACAATCTCAAGCCGCGTGCGCGCCACCTTGCGCCGTAAGCGGAGCAACTTTTTGGACATCTTTCCGCGCTTCACTTTTTGCTCGGCATTCAGTTGGCCCAGTTCTTTGAGTCCGCGCTTGTAGTGCTTGCGGATATTTTGAATACCCTCGATGGTCCACTGGAAATATTCCTCGGTCTTGTCCTCGTGTTCTTCTGTTTCCGTCTGGTCGGAGAAGTTGATGACATCACGAATGCCAAGCGTGCCGGCTTCAAGTTCGAATCCGATTTTTAACAACTCGGCGACGGCAATCGGCGAACGGCTGATTCCCTTTTGCGCACGCTTTTGTCCCCATTCAATTCGCTTTGCGATTGAAACTTCCTGTTCGCGCTTAAGAAGCGGCACCACGCCCATTTCGCGCATGTATACGCGTACCGGATCAGAAGTCTTATCCAGCTCGCCGGCTGATAGGTCGAGCTCCATCTCTTCCGGAGCGTTGTCATCATCTTCGACGCGCGCGGCAGCAGAAGACGGTTCGCCCATTACGGGCTCGTCAGTTTCAGTTCCAGCGATGCCCGCGGTTGCGAGCTTTTCCAAAACCTCATCAATATCTTCGATTGAAACTGTGTCGTCCAGCAGCTCTTCATGAGCGCCGGAAAAGTCTGGTTTAACCGAATCCATCGGCTCAACCCCGTCCTGATCTTTTGGAAGCCTAGCCAATTTCAGACCGTCCTTTCGCGCGAGATTGTTTCTTTGTTGAGGAGAGAGCCTCGCAGCGTTGTCTCTCTCGGAACCTCATTTTCATAATACGACGACGTCCATTCTCTAGTTTCTTGCCGATACCGATTGCACTCTCGATAAATTCTTTCGCTTGCCGTTGGCGGCCGGAGTGACTGTTTTCCGGTTTGCAGTACTTACGCACGGCTTCAAGCGTGAGACGACGTCTTTTAATGTCATGTTTGCTAACACGCCTTCGACAGCCGAATCCACTTCATCCAATACATCGTTGAGCACCGAACCAATATTTACGCCGACCGGGCAATCAGGGTTAGGTGGGTGGCGATGCAGGGAAAAGACCCCACGGCTTTCAACTGCCTGGTAGATGTCGAGAAGCGTTATCCGCTCAGGGAGTCGAGCAAGTTTTGACCCTCCGGTAGAGCCCGTTTGCGACACAACCAGATTCGAGTCTGCCAACTCGCACAGCATTCGCCTGATTACGACTGCGTTGGTGTTAACACTCTCAGCCACTTGTTCGGATTTCAACGGCTCTTCATCTGCCCTCGCCATAAGCGTGAGAACATGGACAGCCACCGCGAATCTGCTGCTGGTTGACATAAAGAAAACATCCGGCTAATCGTCTGTAACAAATATAGTTACAGTTGCACTTTTTGTCAAGAGCCGCCGCGGCGAGCAACAGATCGATCAAAACGCCGCTGGCCGTTCTCTCGGTATTTGACGAACAGCTCGGGGTTTAACTGGCTTCGAACCGATTCCGCACGATTTTTTATTCGCTGATAAACCGTAAGCGAACTGTTCTAATGCACGATGGCCTTCGCCGCCATCTGTGTTTTACTCGATCATTCCCGGTCCAAGTCGTCAAGGAGCCTTTGTTTATTACTGTTTAGGCCGCCTTTTTACGAAGCGCCCCACAAATGGCATAAGCATTGCTCCCCGGTACGTTTGTTCGAGACGCTTTAGACAATTCGCAGGCTACCAACAAAGGAGAGAACGTATGTTGTGGACGATTCTTGTGATTCTACTTGTGCTTTGGTTGATTGGGTTCCTTGGCCACATTGGCGGCGGACTTATTCACTTGCTGCTGGTGATAGCCTTGATTGTTTTCATCATTAACCTGGTTTCGGGTCGCAGAGCTGTTTAGAAGCATGAGCAGACGCGACAAGCGGTATTGATGAATTTCGGAACAAGGGGGTTTCAGTGGATGGAAAAAAGATAGAGATTCGGTGGATTTGTGCCGATTTCTAAAAAGGCCCTGGCCGCAAGGCCAGAGCATGTCGTCCACGGCAACAACGCTTCTTCAAGAAATTGGGGAAGCGTTGCTTCATGTGGCTTTCAGCCGAGTCTACTCAAAAGCCAGTCAAGGTGCAGTAAAGTGCGGGTAGGCTGGAAGTAGAGCCACGGGAATCGGCTCAAGTAGTGAAGAGAGCGAGCAAAAGGCACGGCAGGAAAACAAAGCAAAAGACTCAATCCAAATAACCACATTCGGGGGCGCGCATGGTAAATTCCGCCAACTCATCGCCGCGTACTCTTCTACCCGCACAACAAGTTTCCGCTACCTTCGAAGCCTTATCGCTGCTAGAATTCACTGCGAAAATCGAACCCTGAGAGGACAGTGTATGCCGGAACAAAGAGGTAAACAGGCAACTGCTGATGTTAAGTCGGAATGGACACTTGCTTACCAGCTCTATCAGCGCGCGCCAGGTGATCGTTACGATAAGAAGAAGGATCGCACGTCGCGGATTGACCACGTAGCCGTGGAAATGAAACTGACCCGCAAACAGGCAAAACGCAGGATACGCAACTACGAAGCGTGGCAGCGTAACATCAAGAAGGGTCTCGTCGAACCTTAGCCCACCGCCAACAATTCCAAGAGCCTTCCCCCACCCCAACCTTTCAAACCCACTCGTTGTTCGGATAAGTCGTCGGCACGCAGGGGTTCCTCGCGTGTTCGCGGTACATGTGGCGATCGCCAACATTAAGACCTGCGCCCGGAGAGTTGTCGGTGCCTGCTACTGCGTAGGCTGCGCCACAGGTACGGCCACCGCCGCAGTTGGCACAATAATCTTTTGACCGATTTGTAATCCCGTACGCCGTGTAATCCTCGGATTCAGCGACATTAGCTTCTCCAGAGGGATTTTGTAGCGATCAGCAATTTCTTGCAGCGTGTCGCCTTGTCTCAACTCAATCTCCGTAACCGCAGCCTGTTTTTTCTCGGCGGTGGCAGGACTGTTAACGCCTTGAGCTGGCGGATTTGACACGCTTGATGACGTGATGACGGTGTCAATGTATCGCTTAGCGTCTGCGAAGGATGAAAATTTCTGTTCGCCGGTTGCGTTGAGCGGTTGAGCGACATCCAGCGTTACGGTCGCCTGCTCTCCATCCAGACGGTTGATGGTAATTTGATTGTCGGCGGTTTTAACAGACCAGACCTCTGCTGCTCCCTTTGTGTTACCTGATTGCGTCCAGCCACCAATAAGAGACCCCAGTAGTGCGGCGCCCAGAACCAGGAGCGCTACCCTTACCGGAGAAATCCCGGGCTGCTGGCCCACGTCGATTACATGGTCCATGTCTCTTCGCTGCGCGTCAGGTTGAAAGGTTACGCCAGGGTCATCGAGGTTCGGCCTTTGGAGCTGGCCTTTAGCAAGGCTTTTTACTCTCTCATCCAGCTTCAGCAGATCAATCTTGGCGGCCTTGCTTCTCAGATCATCTTTCAAGACTTCCAGTTGCTGGTCGATTCTCTGTTCCGCTTGAACCTGGTTTGACTTCTTGGACTGATCGTTTTCACTCAGCGCGTCCATTCTGGATTCGAGTGCCGCCACTGCCTTGCTCAAGTCGGCAAGCACCGGATCCACATACTTCTCGTAAGGGCCACCCATTACTACCAGACTCCGATCTTCCCGCGCCGAAGCGCCCGACTTCATCAGCGCATCGCAAATCACCTTCGGATCAGTTGAGCCCGCGCTGGCGATCTCCTCGGCTAGTTTTCGGCCTCCAAATACTTCGTGAAGACCACGAGTCATCAATAGAACCAAGTCCGCATCCTGCAAGGTAAACGATTGCACAACGTCAGTTAGGGGGCCTTCCTGATTGCGCGCGCCGAGTCGTTCGATTCCCGCATTCGCGCTGGCCGCGGAAGGCGACTCGCCGGTCGCTGTGCCGTACAAGGGCAGGATGCGTCCATCGTTAACAACATTCATTTGCACGTCGCCACAGAGGAAATAAGTGAGGCGGTTTCCATTTACCAGGCATAGCGCACCGCTCGCGAGCAATTCCGGCCCTCCGGATTGTTCGCCGAGATTGTGCAGGAAGTTATTGATCTCCTTGGCGAGGAAACCAAGAAACAGCTCTGCCGAAAATCTGGACAACGAGACGAATGAGCCTACGATTGTTTCGAGTTTGCCCTTCAGCGTGGAGTTGAGGTTTGAATAATCGTGTGCGCCAAAATCGAGCACGGCGAAAAAGTGTCCACGCGGCGTCTCGAGATCGAAACAGAAGTCTTCGTTGTGAGCTTTTGATTTAAGCTTTATCGATTCCGACGAAAATTTCATGGGGCGCGTCCTCCGCTGCTCGCGCAACTTATCACGAAGTGGGGAAATGAGGAATCTTCTTTTTTGGGAAAGTGCCGCTCGCGCGCTCGCGCGGACTGCGTAGGACTGTCGCGTTGGCCCACGCGCGCTCTGACGGCACTCGCAGTGAAGTGGCGTCAATCCTTATTCAAAGAGGTTGGCTCTTCAATCCAGTTTGCTTCGCAAGTTTCTTTCCGCTGGTTACAATCCTGGTCGATCCCCGCAGTCCAATCACCGGCCGATTGAAGCCAATGGAGGCTCCAATGAATCGCTTTCGTCGCCATGGTCGCGTCTGGACAGTTGCGTTTCTTTTCCTTATCGTCACTCTTTCACTTATGTCATCCTGTGCAAAAACTCCCGACTCACTTTCCACTTCGAGCGGGAAAGGAATAGAGCGAGGTTCCGAGAGCTCCTGAATCGCGGCCAGGACAAATGCACTGACAAAGGCCTTGTAACTATCGAGGGAGTGGGTCGGCAGCTGGTTTTCCTTATGCCAACCGAGGCAGCCGCGAAATCACAGCGTCAGCCATCCTCAATAGAAAAGCGTCAGGTGGTACAAGGTAGGAAAAGAAACACTTCGCAGAAAAATGCCGCGACTTTTGGGTCGCGGCATTTTCCATTTAGACAATCAGACGCAAACTTGTCAGTTCGCGCACAGTTTACCAAGGCCAGCGACGGCTGTAGTTTCCGTTACGGTTGTAGCCTCCGTACTGTTGAAATCCCTGCTGATAGCCTTGCAGAAATCCCTGGCGATAAGCCTGTTGATACTGGCCTCGGTTGCCGTACGAAGAGTTGTATCCAGTGTTGGGATTTTTGTAGTAGTGAGAACGTTGCGGGTTGTAGCTCTGACCGCGTTGGGCATCGTTGGATCCGGTGTACAAGCCATCCTGATAGCCTTGCTGTTGTGCTACCTGATAGATGTTATTGTAACCGTAGTTCCCATTACCGCCCTGACCGTACCGGCCATAGCGTCCACGCCCGAAACGGCCATTCCCACGACGCGAGTCGCGATCGTGATCCCGATCGTTATCCCGGTTCCAGTCCCGGTCTCGGTCGCGGCGGTCCCGATCCCGATCCCTATTCTGCTGGTTTTGTCTCCAAACACTTTGTGCCTGAACTCCGACGGCTGAAAACACCCCCACGCTGACCAATAATGAAAGCGCCAGAAAAATTCCAGACGCTTTTTTCTTGAGTGAATACATGTTTAGCCTCCTGAGTTTTCACGCTTAGCAAGGCGTACGCCGCGACCATCGAACAGAATAGTCTCCTAACTCTGCGAGTTAAATTGCAACTCACCCTCGCGAGCGAATACCAGATAGTGTAGAGACAATCCGTTTTCGTGAGGAGAAGGTTCGTGCGTCGCACGGGTAACTGCCTACCGGTAGCGGTCAAGTTCGCTTATTTTTGCGAGTAATCACGTGAGCAGTGAGAAACTGAGCGACTACATCCGGTGGCCAATGACGATGGGCAGTGCTCTCGCGAACTGTAGCGCGGTTAACCCGCACGATATCAGTTGTAGAGATAGGGAGCTTCTGATAAGGGAAGGTCCGCGCCGGGGATGATTGTTGTGGGGAAAGGTATGGCGCAACTGAGGCAAGCCAGCCACCGAAGAAATCATTAAGTGACGCAGCGGAATCCGGCGCACTCTCCGACGGCTGCGAGACAGGGCGGACAATGGAGAGCTGATGAGTTTTTCCAGCGGCTTGATTCATACTTTAAGCGAGACAAACCTAAACAACTCCTAATGCCACAGTAATTCCATTTCTTCATCCCATTACAAATGGAACTGCGTGCTTCACCTAGTCGGCTCCTGAGGGTTGTTTTGACTGTTCCCATGTTTTGCTCTGAGGCGCGCGAATTCATTCTGCAAATCATCCAACTCGGCGTCAGAAAGGTTCTGTAAGTCAACCAATCCGGTGCGTGCGCCTGACACTCCCTTAATCAACTCGTCCAACTTCAGGTGAATTGCCTTGGCATCCCGATTCTGTGTGTTTTGAATAAGGAAGACCGCAAGGTAGGTAAATACAGTCGTTGCGGTATTTACAAATAACTGCCAGGTATCTGAATACTTGAAGAACGGGCCAACCAGCAACCAGATGAGAATAAGTAAGACGTTCGCGATGAACATCCACGAAGAACCCAACGCGTTAGACGCAACAATCGAGAATTTTCTAAACCATTCATTCATACAGCACCCCTTTTTTCGGCCGTCTCATAAAGAAAAGCCACGTAGCGGTTCTCAAAGCACTCTACTGACGAGAACTTGCCACCACGCGGCAGCCGGAACAGATACTGGTTCTATAGAGACAGCTCAGCCTAAAACCGAATTGCCACCCGCGTAGGCAAGGCAATTCTTCTAACGATGTCTGCGCGGACGCAGCACGGTCACTGTTATTTGAACTACTACCGCGCAGGCGCGGTAACGTTCACATCCACCTTTTTATTGCCGCCAAACAAGCGACCGCCGAAAACAAACAACGCAGCCACCACAATAATCACGAAGATCACAAGCACCGCGACCACGCCGGTACTGCCGCTACCACCATTGTCTCCCATAATATTTTCCTCCTGCTTTAAGTGAAAAATCTAAAAGCGTCAAGCCGCGGTGGTTTCGCCACCCAGCAAAGTTAAAACCTCTCCCGTTACATAACTCGAATCAATTTCTGAGGCGAAGTAAACGAAGGCCGGCGCCACTTCTTCCGGTTGCGCTGGTCTTTTCAATGGAGTGTCTGCACCAAACTTCGCTACATCTTTCGCTGGTTTGTCTGAAGGATTCAGCGGCGTCCAAACCGGTCCCGGAGCCACGCAGTTAACGCGAATGCCTTGCTCAATGAGGTTCTGGGCCAAAGATTTTGTGAAGGCATGAATCGCACCTTTGGTTGCCGAGTAATCAAGCAGTTCCTTGCTGCCGTCGAGGCCTGTGATCGATCCGGTATTAATAATCGCGCTTCCCTTTTTAAGATGTGGCAACACTGCTTTGGCCATGCGAAAGTAACCGTAGATGTTTGTTTTGAACGTGCGATCCCATTGCTCCTCGGAAAGTTCTTCGAGGCCCGCCTGATGTTGCTGGTACGCGGCGTTGTTTACCAGAATGTCCAGCTTTCCGAGCGCAGCTAAAGTTTTTTTCACGGCACTTGCCGGGAACCTTGGCTGCGTGATGTCCCCAGCGATGGCGAGAGCTTCACTTCCTTCTGCTTCGATCGCCGCGACTGTTTCGCGCGCGTCACTTGCCTCTTGCGGGAGATGCGTGATGGCAACATCCGCGCCTTCTCTCGCAAACAACACCGCAACTGCACGGCCAATGCCGAATCGCCGCCCGTGATCAAGGCAACTTTACCCGCCAGCTTCCCCGACCCTTTGTAGTACGGCGCTTGGTATTTCGGGCGCGGTTTCAGTTTTGATTCCAACCCTGGTTTGCGCTGATGCTGTGCGGGCATCGGCGACTTGGGTTCTTTCATTTGGCCCAAAGTCGCGGCCGAGCGCGGTGCGGGTTTCTTCGTTCGTGCCGCGCGTGTCTTTGCCGGTTTATTGTCCGCGGCTTTCTTATTAGCGCGCGCCGTTTTCTTTCGCTTGGTTTGCATTAGCTGCTGTTTCACTTTTTCTTAGACGACTTACGTGATGATTTCTTTGCTGATTTAGCGGCTTTGTTGCCACCCTTCTTTGAAGAGCTCTTGTTTCCCTTTTTGCCGCGACCTGATCCGCTCTTTTTGCCGCCGCCGGATTCTTTATTCACTGTAGCCCAGGCCCGTGCCTCTGCTGTCTTTTTAGAAACGCCGCGCTGCTCGTAACCCTCTTCGATGTGTTCCGCCTGCCTCTTTTGTTTGTCGGTGTAGGCACCTTTGTCTCCCCGTGGCATCCTACCTCTCCTTTCCAGGAAATATTTTTGAACTGACTCTGCAAATACTGAGCCCGCCTGTTAACAAAATTGGGATTGATAGCACAGCTGAGTAATACGACCTCAACTAACCAAGAAAAAGCTGGCACTACGCTTGCGGACAAGCCGTGTTCAATTATCGTTGGACCACAGAAGGTGGTCTGTTACTAAACAAACAGCTTCGCTGGATGTACAGGAAGCCTACACAAATCAAGGAGACCGATATGCCCAAAAAAGCTGGCAACGGAAAACGCGAGTTAATCGATACCGGTTCGGACAAACGCTATGTGCGGCGCGACGCGAAAGGACAATTCAACGAGTCGGACGACCAAGGACGTTCGTTGGCTCAGGATGTAAAGAAGAAAGCTAAGACAAAAGTGCAATCCGGCCAGGGCGACCGTGGAGACCGGAAAAGAAAGTAGCGCCAAAGAGTTTTAATAATCCACATTGCTATTTTCTTCCCGTGCCGAGGTGGCGTCAGCCTGATGCGATCGGCAGATGGACTCTGTGGTTACAACCCCCTGGGGATCTCTCCCAAGCTTCAATGACCAGACTTCAACATTTGCAGCAGAAGGGAATAAAACGCCTGGGAAGCGCGGCGCGCGGTTTCCGGTATAAGCACGCTGACGGGAAAAGAGTCAGCGCGTCTGATCTGGAAAGAATTCAAAGCCTGAAAATTCCGCCCGCATGGAGGGATGTTGCCATTAGCGTGCTCGCCGGTAGTGCGTTGCAGGTAGTAGGCAAAGACGCTGCCGGACGTTGGCAGTATCTCTATCACGAGAACCATACACGCCGGCAGGACGTGAAAAAATTTCAGCGCATCATCGCTTTCGCCGAGGCGTTGCCAAAAATGCGCGTGACTGTAGCCGCCCACCTCAAGCAACCCGGACTGGAACGCGAACGCGTAATGGCCTCGATCATGCGGATCCTTTCAAGCTGTTTCATTCGTCCGGGCAGCCAGGTTTACGCAAGTGAGAATGGCAGCTATGGGATCGCCACCTTGCGACCAAAACACGTCAAGGTTAAGGGCGACGTCGTCGAGTTTGATTTTCCCGGCAAGTCAGGGGTGCGCCAAATCCGGCAAATAAAAGATCGCCAGGTAGCGAAGGTTGTGAAGAGTTTGCTGCAACAGCCCGCCCGCGAGGTCTTCAAGTTTCAGAATGGCAACGGTGAGTTTGTTGATGTAAAGCGGCGTCACATTACGGAATACATTCGCGAAGTAATGGGCGAAAAGTTTAGCGCTAAGGATTTTCGCACCTGGGCGGGAACGCTTGTCTGCGCTTGTGCCCTGGCGCGAGCAGGCGCCGAAATCGCAGATAAGAAGCCGGCCCGCAAACGAAAAGTAATTGCCGCCATTAAAGAAACTGCCGAGGCATTGGGCAACACGCCGGCCGTGTGCCGGACCTCATATATCTCCCCGGAGATTATCAACCGGTTCGAGAAAGGCAAAATCATCGATCGTTATTTCAACACGCTTGACGAATTGATTACCTATCGCGGAAAAAAACTTCACCACGCGGAGAAGTCTCTGTTGCGTTTCATGAAGAAAGGCGCGACTACATGACATCGCTTTACGTCTAGTGTCTTTTTCTGACCGACTCTCTTGTGGCATCCCCTTTGCACGTTTGCCACAAACAAAGTAATTCCTTGGTTACTTGCATGCGAACGGTACAGATTCGCTGGCACTCTTTAGTGCCGGGATTGAAACGAATACAGCCCCCGACCAAAAACTTCGATCATTGGGAGGAAACTACGATGCAACAAGATAGAGAAGGCCAGGGCGGCGGCGGTCAACAGGGTGGCGGTGGCGGTCAACAGGGTGGCGGTGGCGGTCAACAGGGCGGCGGCGATAAGGGTGGTGGCGGCGGTCAACAGGGTGGCGGCGGCGGTCAACAGGGCGGCGGCGGCGGCCAAAAAGGCGGCGGTGGCCAACAAGGTGGTGGTGGCGGCCAAAAAGGCGGCGGTGGCCAAAAAGGTGGCGGCGGCGGTCAACCAGGTGGTGGTGGCGGCGACGACTAAGGAATTCA
>JBDUCC010000055.1:0-14670 GCA_040003675.1 bacterium
ATTTTCCATTTACCATTCTCCATTTCCGCTTTCCGAATCTCGCCTACCAACCTTGAAAACTCAAGTGTTATTCGCTTTGCCGCGATGGCATGAAAAATGGTAAATGGTAATTGTTTTTAATCCGCCGACAGCGAAAAAACAAACGGACAGACAGGAATGTCTGTCCTACCTAACCTCAAACAGATCGATGCCAACGAGTTTCCAGTTACCGTTACTGCGCGAAAGAATGTAAAGCGCGGTACCAGATTGTTCTTTCCCTAATTCCTTAGTCTCCAGACTAACGTCAGCAGCGAACAAATCTGCGTCCCACTGCTCCGTACGCAGCACCTTTGTGGACCAGATATCCGGTTGCGTCCCTACTATTCCACTGATAAATCTCATCAGTTCTCCGCCAACCACGCGCGGCTCCAATTCTGCTTTCTTGCCACTGGTAATTGCCTGGTCCAACTGGCCGATGAAACTGCGGACCGCGGGTTCCACCTGTAAAATGTTGGCGGCCGATTCAGCCCTGATCAGGCCATTTCGCCCCGCCAGCGATGAAGCGTATTCTGCCTCCGCCCTCACCGCGTCGTTGAAACGCCTGGCCGCCTCCGCTGCCTGCCCTTTTTTCAAACTAATTTCACCCAAGCCAATGTTCGCCCAGGCGATCGCTGCCGGCGTGGGCAGCGGCAGTTCAGGCAGTGCGCGGAAAAGCTTCTCCGCTTCCTCGATCCGGTTTTGCCCCAGCAGCGCACGCGCCAGCAGGATGTTTGCCTCCTGCATTCGCGGCGTGCTTGCAAGTATCTCGCGCGTAGTCGCTTCAGCTTTCAAGAAATCCTGCGCGCCTAATTGGCGTGTTGCTTGATCCAGTGCCTCGCGAGGATCCGGTGTGCGCGGCATGGTGTCGTTCGCATAATCCAGTTGCGGATACAACTTTTGCGGATCGATCTCGACGCGCGTGACGCGGGCCGAAGTTTTGAATACTGCTTCGCCAAAGTTCCGCGCTGGGACCGTCACGTCCGTGTAAACTTGTTCACCACTGGCGGTGGTTGCTCTTGCGGTGGTAGTTACATCGATCGGACCCAGGTTCCGTAGCGCTGATACCCACTCACCGCCACGCTGCCGCGGTAGACCAATCATAAGATCAAGGTCGGTGGCGTTATCGAGCTGTTGGTCCAACAAAACTTTAATTGCCGCGCCACCGCGCGCGTTTATTACGTTCCGTAACGCCGCGAGAGTGATGCCGCTTTCTTTACCTGACGCGAGTAGTTCACGGATGATGCTCACAAAAACGTCATGGCCCAACCGCTGATCCATCAGTCGCCAGACCATCGCACCCTTGTTTGGCACCGAACTGAAATATGCGGGATCCAATGCGGTAACCCGGGCAAGCGGCGCTTCTCTTAACACTACGGCACTATGAGCCAACCGTTCGTTGAGGCGTTCCACCTCTGCCGCCTGCGGTCCGAATTGTTTCTCGATAAATTGTGCTGCCAGAAATCGCACCAAACCTTCGCGCAACGCTGCACCGCCATCGCCTCGGATCGGCGTCTGCCCGCCAATCCAAAGGCGCGCGATGGCTTCAGAAATCAGCAGCGCCGTAGTCGAGTCAATCTGGGCCCGACGGAACGCGGCCCTCTCCAAAAGGACGGTGCCGCTATCGTCAAACCCCGCACCTCGGCGCACCGAAACGAGTTGAATGGGAATTGCCGGCGCCGGCCCCAGCAGATTTGCATAGAAAGCCCGAGCGCTGGCGGCAAGCGATATCAGTGCTTCCGCGCGCTTGCGATCCTCCGGCGGCGAGCCACGTGTCAGCAATGCTGCTACGTTTTTGTTCTCAGCGCTCCCTTCGATTTTTTCCCAATCGCCTTGCAGGAAGAATGGCTGGCCGTTCAGCGGGTTTTCGTAAATGACCGCACCGGCCGAACCCTTTTTTTCCAACCCCGCACTGATAACACCCACGCCGTTCACCATTAGACGCACCGGCGCGGTGTCGGCGCCCTTGGCTGTGAAGGGTGTGCTCGGAGCGGGATACCAAAACGACATTGGCAAAAATTGGGACCCGATCGACGAGATCGCAGCCAGGCCGGTGTTACTTTCGACTGGCAACTCGTAACTTAAACTCAATGCGAGCGAGCCGTTGGGCGCAACCGTCGCCGGCAAAGTCACTGTAACCCTCTGCAGGTTGCCGTAACTCTCAGACACAGTGCGAAAGTTGGCGCTGGCGCCGCCCACCGTTGCGCTTTTGATTGTCGCTTTTCCATTGATGCGAACGGTGAATGACGAACCCGACCCGCGGCCAACATTCGTCGCCTTCAGAAGTGCCGTGGCCGCTAGCACGCGCTGGGCTTGCTGCACGTTGGCAGTAATCTCGAAGCCGTTTATCTGCCACGCCGCGCGCGCTTCTTCCTGAGCCGAAGCGCCGGCAGAACAAAATAGTAAGACAATTATTGTTAGAAAAGCTGCGAAGGTTCTTGGCATAGGAAAGAAATTGGTACTTTGGAATAGTAGCCTGCGAATAAGTCAGGCCGCTGATCAATCCGCGCCCGCGTCCACCGGCGGGCCAGGGTGCATTACCAGTTTATGAATGTCGCGCAACATAAAAAGTAAAGCCTCCATGCGTTCAAGGGGTAATGCATTTGGTCCATCGGAAGGCGCCCGTTCCGGAGACTCGTGCACTTCCATGAAGACTGCGTCGACTCCACAAGCCACACCGGCGCGCGCAAGCGGTTCGATGTACTCGGATTGGCCTCCCGTTGCATCGCCGAGCCCGCCCGGAAGTTGCAGCGAGTGGGTCACATCAAAAACTACCGGCACGCCAAATTCTCGCATGATAGGAAACGATCGCATGTCCACGACCAGGTTATTGTAACCAAAGCTAACGCCGCGTTCCGTTAACATCAATTTTTCACAACCAACTCCACGAGCCTTGTCAACAATATTCCGTGCATCATGCGGTGCGAGAAATTGCCCCTTCTTAATGTTTACCGCCAGGCCCGATCGCGCAGCTTCCAAAACTAGATCCGTTTGCCGGGATAAGAACGCAGGAATCTGAAGCACATCAGCCACCTCTGAAACTGGCGCCACCTGAGACACTTCGTGAATATCGGTCAGCACCGGCACACCCACTTCTGCCTTAACTTCCCTCAGCACATCGAGGCCGGCTTTCATGCCCAGACCGCGAAAACTCTTTACTGAAGAGCGGTTTGCCTTGTCGAATGACGACTTGTAAACAAAATCCAGGCCGGCCTTACGGGCCCGCGACGAACACTCACGCGCCATCATCAAAGCGTGATCTAGCGATTCGATTACACATGGACCGGCGATAATCGTCAGCCGCCCATCTCCGAAAGTTGTATTCCCGACCTGAAAGGGCTTTACGTAATTGTTTTCAGACATGCTAGCGGAATTGTTTAGAACGGATTCTTAAATATTTTTTTGATTTTTTTTAGGACCGAGTTCCCTTTCGAATTGCTGTTTCGGTTTGCGGCCACAGGCCTCCGGCCCTCACGGCGCGGCGAAGGCGAAGGAGAAGGAGAGGGAGAAACAACGGGCGATGGTGACGGCTCAACAGTAGGGCTGGCGCTGGGACTCGGCACCGCAGCAGCCTCTGGAACAGAACTGCGAGATTTGACGGCGACGAGCGCAATGGCAAGGACCAGAACGACTGCAACACCGCCCAAAATCATCAACAACTGTTTCGTCGAGCGGTTATTAAAAGGGACTGAGAGCCGCGAAAACGAATGATTGTTTGACTGCACCGCTGCAGCAGCCGCAGCTGGCGGAATTCCTGCTGCGGCCATAACGGAAGGGCTGACCACAGTGATCTCGGTCGCATCACTGCTGGCTGCGCGGCTTTCTCTCAGCTTCGAAATGTCGATGACCAACCGTCCCGACGGCGATTCCTTTCCCACGCTTCGCAACGCCTCTATGTTTGGTGAGCTGGTGATCGCCGCGTGTTCAAGTCCGAGGCGTTCGGCAGTCGCCAGTAAATTCTCGCGAAACTCGGTAGCATTTGCGGGACGATCCTGCGGGCGCTTCTCGAGCGCCCCCAGGACCACTTGTTCCAATGCCGGTGGAATCGTGGTCACAAAATCGCGCGGGGGTCGCGGCAGCTCCGAAGTGTGCTTCATTGCAATCGCCAGCGGCGTCGAACCGCTGAACGGCACCGTGCCCGTAAGCATTTCATAAAGAATGACACCCAAGCTGTACACGTCGGCCGCCGGCGTCAACTCAGCGCCATCACATTGTTCGGGCGACATATAGCGCGGCGTGCCAATCATCGCGCCGACCTGAGTCAACGCTTTGATGTCATCCTCTTCGAGCGATTCGGCGGCCAGTTTTGCGATGCCAAAATCCAGCACTTTTACCAGCGCCGGCACTTCCGCTCGTTGCACGATAAAAATGTTCGCGGGTTTCAGATCGCGGTGAATTATTCCCGCATCGTGAGCCGCGGCTACCGCGGCCGATATCTGTAGCATTATCGAGACGGACCGAGCGGGGTCTAACGGCGCTTCTTTCGCAAGAATGTCTCGCAGCGTACGTCCCTCGAGTAACTCCATCACGATATAGACATAGCCATCCTGCGTTTGGCCATAATCTGTAACGGTGACTGCGTTGGTGTGTTGCAGTCTGCCGGCTGCGCGAGCTTCTCGTTGGAACCGCGTGCGCGCTGCTTCATCTTCAACAAAGCGCGGATTTAAGACCTTGATGGCGACGGGCCGGTCGATAAGCAGATGGCGGGCGCGATACACAGTGCCCATGCCGCCGATGCCGAGTTGCGCATCCAGACGGTATTTATCGTCAAGGGTGTGGCCGAGCAAGGGATCGGTGGGAACCGATCCGGCATTAGTTGAATCTGCCTGAAGTGGCGAATGGTCCTCGGGACATTTTGCAAAGTCCGATGAGTAGCGCCGACCGCATGTGGGGCATTGAAGCATATGAACTCGATAGTGGGGAGAGCGGGGGAATTATCTCGCAAAACAGAGGGAGATGCACTGACAGCGCCAGTTTATCGAGATGTACGAGGCAATTTGTGCCAAAACCAATAGTGTTTGATTACATTACTCAATGTCTGGCTCGGCAAAATTTGCGCGGCACTGGTCAATCAGCGCTAGTGACGTTCGCGCGTTCTGGGATCAGGATTTCCGGTTCGCCGTTTTTGTCCATCGATGTTTCGTTGTGAAGCCGGTTCTCGTAAGCAGCGCGCACGAATGATGCAAACAACGGGTGGGCGCTGAGCGGTTTTGATTTGTACTCGGGATGAAACTGACAACCCAGAAACCACGGGTGATCCTCCGGCGAAAGCTCGACAATCTCCACAAATTTTCCATCAGGTGAGACACCGCTAAAAATCAGACCAGCGCGTTCCAGGCTCGCGCGGTATTCAGGATTAAACTCGAAACGATGACGATGCCGTTCGCTGATTTCGTCACTGCCGTAAATTTCACGGGCCAGTGATTTCTCAGAAAGATTGCAGGGCCAGGCGCCCAAACGCATGGTGCCGCCCAACTCCTCTACGTCGATCAAATCCCGCAGTTTGAAAATCACCGGATAGGGAGTTTCGCTGTCAAACTCCGTAGAATCTGCCTCCTTCAAACCACAAACATTTCGAGCGTACTCAATGCAAGCCGTCTGCATTCCTAAACAAATCCCAAAATACGGTGTACCACTTTTCCGCGCATAGGTGATCGCGCGAATCATTCCGGCTATACCGCGCTTGCCAAAGCCGCCCGGAACCAGGATCGCGTCAAAGTCCCTCAAACGGGATTCGTAGTCTTCATCCATCAACTCTTCCGACTCGATCCACTTGACGTCGACGCGTAGCTTGTTAGCCACGCCGCCATGCGTCAGAGCCTCACGCAGCGACTTATAAGAATCTTCCAACTCCACATACTTGCCTACGATCGCAATAGACGTTTGTCCGCCGGCGGGTTGCCGGATTGTGCCCACCAGATCGCGCCACTCGGACAGATCGGTGTGCGCGGCGCGGGCGCCAAGTCCGAGTTGGTTGACGATCAATTCATCCAGGCCTTGCTCATGAAAAGCCAGGGGCACCTCATAAATCGTGTCCACGTCCTGCGCGCTGATTACCGCAGACTCTTTAACGTTACAGAACAACGCTATCTTCGAACGCAAATCGTAAGAGAGCGGCCGGTCCGATCTACATAAAAGAATGTCAGGCGCGATACCAATCTCACGCAAATCCTTGACCGAGTGTTGCGTCGGTTTTGTTTTCAATTCGCCGGCGGCAGCGATGAACGGCACCAAGGTCACGTGAACGAAAAGAGTGTTGCCGGCGCCTTCTTCATTTCCCATCTGTCTGATGGCTTCGAGAAACGGCAGCGACTCAATATCGCCGACTGTGCCACCAATCTCGACGATGACCACATCGGCATTGTCCTGTTCCGCCACCGCCCGCACCGCTTCTTTAATCTCGTTAGTAACATGCGGAATCACCTGGATAGTTTTGCCGAGGTAGTCACCGCGACGTTCTTTCTCGATGACTGAGAGATAAATTCTGCCAGTGGTCCAGTTGTTTGCCTGCGAAAGACTGGCATGCGTGAAGCGCTCGTAGTGGCCGAGGTCGAGGTCCGTTTCCGCGCCGTCGTCAGTTACGAAGACTTCGCCGTGTTGAAAAGGCGACATGGTGCCGGGGTCAACGTTGATGTAAGGATCGAGTTTGATCAGCGCGACTTTCATACTGCGGGCTTCCAGCAGACAGCCAATTGATGACGCCGCCAAGCCTTTGCCTAAACTCGAAACCACGCCGCCCGTCACAAAAATGTATTTCGGCATTGCTTACTCCTTTTTCTTTCCGCTTCCGCTTCGAGTTCCGAGTTTCGAGTTTCGGGTCCTCAGAATGTGGGTATTCGTTTCAATTTTTGGAGTTCAACTCGTTCTGGACTAACTCGAAAACAGGAACTCGAAACTCGGAACCTGTTACCTCGTTCGAGCGAACTCGGAACTCGAAACTCGAAACTCAGAACTATCCCCTTCAACAATCCTTCTTACTCGTTCCAGATCCTCTTCCGTATCGACACCTATCGATTTCGATGCCGCTTCGATGGCTTTGATATCTACACCATGCGCCAGAGCTCGCAGTTGTTCAAGCGATTCGAGTCGTTCCAATTCCGCTTGCGGCCAGCCGGCAAATTGCACGAGAACATCGCGCCGGTAAACATACAGTCCGGTGTGCTTGCGAAAATGTGACAGCAACGAAGAGTCATTGCGGAGCGCCGCTTCCAAACTGCCATGCTTTCGCGCGGCGTCCCGGGGATAAGGCACCGGTAAGCGAGAAAAATAGATCGCGCGCCCGCTCTCATTGACCACGATCTTTACAACATCAGGATTCAGGACGTCGGCGGCGCATTCCATTGCTTCCCATGTCGTCACGATCCCGGCGCGCGCGTCCTTTGTCAGTTCATCCACAGCGCGCTCAACGGTGCGCGACGAAATCAACGGTTCATCGCCCTGAACGTTCACAATGATTTCCGCCTCCGGCAAAGCAGCCACTACTTCTGCAATGCGATCGGTTCCGCTCTGGTGATCGCGGCGAGTCATGACGGCTTCGTACCCGGCTGAATTTACTGCTTCGAATATGCGTTGGTCGTCAGTGGCTACAATTGCGCGACCGACGTTTTTGGCTGCCTGCGCTCGCTCGACTACATGACAAATCATGGGTTTTCCGGCGATATCAAGCAGAGCTTTGCCGGGCAGACGCGTGGACTCGTAACGAGCGGGGATTATTGCGACTACTCTTGTTTTGTTGTTGATTTGAGGATTTGGACCCGTGTGATTCACGGGCTAACAGATTAGCTTGCGGCACTAATGAATGTCAACGAACACCGGGCTAACGAGATGAATTGACACGTCACCACACGCGGGCTACCATGCCTCGCTCCATCATAAGGCCCCCAATGAACTACGAATCGCCTGATTAAGTCAGCGCATTTTACTATTCACCATTTACGATTTACGATTCACTAATGGGTTTCGCAACTACAGCTATACATAGCGGTCAGGAACCAGACCAGGCAACCGGCTCAGTAACGGTTCCGATTTATCAAACCTCAACATACGCGCAGGAAGGCCTGGGCAAGAACAAGGGCTACGAATACGCGCGTACGCAGAATCCAACGCGTAGCGCGTTGGAAACCAACATCGCGGCGCTCGAAGGCGCGCGCTTTGGTTTTGCTTTTGCCTCAGGCATGGCTGCGATCGATGCCACGTTGCGCTTAATAAAAGCAGGCGAGCACGTGGTGGTTTCGGACAATACCTATGGCGGCACTTTCCGTCTCTTCACGCGCGTGCTGGCAAACTACAACATCGAGTTTGATTTCGTGGACACGTCGGACTCGCTTAACGTGGAAGCTGCTCTGCGACCCAACACCAGGATGGTGTTTATCGAGACGCCCACGAATCCGGTGATGATTGTTACCGACCTGAAGGAAGTCTCTGAGATTGCGCATCGCGCCGGCGCGCGCGTTGTTTGCGACAACACATTCATGTCGCCTTACCTGCAACGTCCGCTTGAGTTTGGCGCGGACATCGTCGTCCATTCGACTACGAAGTATTTAAACGGGCATTCGGATGGGATTGGCGGCGTCGTAGTTTTAAACGACGAAACCGACGCGGAGTGGATCGGGTTTATTCAGAACAGCGCGGGCGCGATACTGTCGCCGCTCGATTCATGGCTGGTCATGCGCGGCACGAAGACACTGGCGTTGCGCATGGAGCAGCACGACAAGTCTGGTCGCGCGGTAGCGGCATTTCTCGAGGAGCATCCGAAAGTTCGAAAAGTTTATTACCCCGGTTCCGCTTCGCATCCGCAGCACGCATTAGCCAAGCGCCAGCAGCGTGGATTTGGCGGCATGGTTGCGTTTGATGTCGGCTCACTGGCGGCAGCGCGCGCCGTGCTGGAATCAGTCAAATTGTGCACCCTTGCGGAGAGTCTGGGAGGTGTCGAAACATTAATATCACATCCGGCAACCATGACTCATGCGTCGGTTGACGCGGCCAAGCGCGAACGGCTGGGAATCACAGATGGTCTGGTTCGAGTGTCGGTGGGGTTGGAAGATACGGATGATATAATTGCCGACCTCGATCAAGCACTTGATAGTGTTTAGCTGGATTCTTGCATAATTTTTGGCTCTTCCAATACAAACTATTTTTTCATGCACTCCAACTTGTTGCATTAAGGAAAATTGGAAGTGACAGTTAAACTTCGATAGGGGTAGAATCTCGTAGCCTTTTCCGAATCGTCTCACTTTCTATGAACGTTGAGTTGCACGCAAAATCAGATGTGGGCCGTGTCCGCCGCGGTAACGAGGACAATTTTCTTGTGCTCGAACTTTCGCGCCAAACGACATGGACTGGATCTGACGGCACTGCAGCGCCTGAGGAGCTAACCGAGTTTGAGCTCGGCGATAAAGGGCTGGTGTTGGTTGTCTCAGACGGGATGGGCGGCGCGCTAGCCGGAGATGTTGCCAGCCGCATGGCTGTCGATTCAGTGCGCGACATGATTCTGGGTGGTGATTCCGAGGACGGCTGCGATCCGGAAGCGCCGCTGGTCGAATGTCTCAAGCATGCCACCGTCTTCGCAAACCATGCCATACACAATCGCAGCCAGGAAGATTCGCGTTGCGCCGGGATGGGTGCTACGTTCACGGGCGCCGCGATCCATGGCGGCTTTCTCGACCTGGTGCAGGTGGGCGACAGCCGCGGCTACATCATTCGCAAAGACCAAATTCGCCTGGCTACTAAGGACCAGTCACTGGTCCAACAACTTGTCGACGTGGGCCAGATCAGCGAGGCCGAGGCGGAGACGCACATGTTTCGCAATGTGATTCTCCAGGCGCTTGGTGCACAGGGCGACGTCGCACCGGTGACCGGCAGGATACGTTTGCGCCGCGGCGATACCTTGCTGCTGTGCAGCGATGGATTGTCGGGGAAGTTGCGCTCAGAAGATATTCAAAACATCGTGTCGAGCAATGAAGATCTTTCCACCGCCTGCGACGAGTTGATTGCTGAAGCGAATAATCGCGGCGGCGAGGACAACATCACAGTGATTCTCGCGCGCTTCAGCGGCGAAGAACTCGAGGAACCTGACGGCGACCGCATTACTATCGAACTCCCTCCGCTCGAAGAAGAAGACATGACTCTAGACGATAGTTACGAATCCGACACCGAACCCCGCTAGGTATTCTGATTTGGAGTGAATCTCCAGGCGTGCTCTCTCATCCATTTTCGTCTGTGGCTTCCGGCAGTTCTTGCGCGCGCCAATCAACCCCTTCGTCCATGCGCCGCACATAAATCGATGCGCCCTCGACGCTCTCTACGCGCACGCGTTCGCCGGCTTCTAGTGCCGTTTCTCCTTCAGCGGGATACGCGGTCCACGTCGAGCCAAACACTTTAACCGCGCCTTCCTGCATCGCGCCGCGGCTTGATGAAACTACTGTCCCAATCTTTCCGGGCAGCGAATCGACGCCGCTGCGTAATGAATCACCAGTATGTTCTCGCGAAAAGTACTTTAGGAAAATTGTGCGTGAGGCCAGCGTCAAACCAACCGAAACGGCCGCAAAGATGATGAACTGAATGCCCAGGTTATGGATTCCGATGATGCCTGCAAACGCGGCTGCCAGAGCGCCGATGCCAAACCACAACAGCACAAACCCAGACGTGAAAACTTCGGCCACGATTAGGATCGCGCCGAGAATGCACCAGAGGATCCAGATGAGATTGTCCATAATTTCTTGTAAAGCAAACTGTTAGTTTGCCGATCGGTGTAAAGCAACTGTTAATTTGCGGCGGTTGGACAGCTTTCAAGTTGAGCGGCAACGAGCCACCGCAAGCTAACAGTTTGCTTTACTCAACCCTTCATCATGTTCTTCAAAACGAACCATATGTTCGCCGGTCGTTCAGCCAGGCGGCGCATGAAGTAAGGATACCAGTGTTTACCGTACGGCAGGTACACTCGCATGTTATATCCATCTTTCGCCAGTTGCCGCTGTAAATCCCGGCGGATGCCATAAAGCATTTGAAACTCAAACGCTTCTTTCCCGATTCCCTCCTTTTGCGCAAAGGCGATCGTGGCATCAATCATCTGCGGATCATGCGTCGCGATTCCATGGTACACCCCGCTCGCAAGCAACAACTGCATCACCCGCACGTAGTTGTCATCCGTATCTTTCTTGTCGGGAAAGGCAACTTCCGGCGGCTCATTGTAAGCACCTTTGCAGATGCGAATGCGCGCCGGCAGTTTTACCAGTTCCTGGGCGTCCTGATACGTCCGGCGCAAATAGGACTGCAAAACGATCCCCACGTCATTCAGGCCAAATTCAGCACGCAAGCGTTTGAAAATGTCGATCGTTGCTTGCGTAAAGTCCGAGCCTTCCATGTCGACGCGCACAAAGTTTTTTCTGCGCGCTGCATCTTCAACAACTGCGCGCGCGTTTTTGTAAGCGAGCTCCAGATCGAGCGCGAGACCAAACTGCGAGAGCTTGATCGAGACATTCGAGTTAATTCCCTGTTCGTCAATCTGGGCCAGGATGTGCAGATACTCTTTTACTTCTGCTTCAGCTTCGGCCGGGTTTGCGACTGACTCATTCAGGTGATCGAAAGATGCCGAGCAATGTTCAGCGTTCAGTTCGCGTATGGCGGCAACTGCTTCGTCGATGTTTTCGCCGGCAACAAAGCGCGTCGTCAGCCTCTTGAAGGGACGGAAGCGGGTAGCAAACTCCTTCAGCCCTTCCTGCCTGGATAAATAGATTAGTGCGCTTCTGGTAACCATATTTACAGTGTCACACAAGCTGTCAGCTTGCCGGCGCCAAACGACACTTTGCCCTACAAACGCCCGTACTGAAGTGCTGTGTTATTCTTAGCCGCGTTTTCGGGTGCTGCTACTGGTCAGGCGATTTTCACCGGCAACCACCGCTCTTGAAGGAACCTAACGAATGCGACTCAGGCTGGTATTTCTTTGCTCGCTGATAGCCGCTGTAATTGGCGCGGGGGGAGCCATAACCATAATACTGTTTGTGTTTTCGTCACTTACGCCGCTGACCAAACCAGGGGCGCTGGTCTTCTCGACTTTTCTCTTGCCTCTCGTTGCTACGCTGATAGCATCGATTTTTGTTTATCGGCATACCGCGCGCCGGCGCAAACTCCAGGCAGCACTAACTACTCTTATCTCTCTGCTACTGATTTTGGCTGCGTTTGTACTTGCTTCGGTCGTAACTTCGCGCACGAGCGCGCCTCAGCCACAACCGGGCTGGCAACGCAATGCTAGCTGAGTCAAACGAAAATCATTCCCTGCTTCGGCTACTGCCTGGAACGCGCTTCAACCCAATCTGTTCCTGAACTGGCCGCAGGGCATCGATGACGAAACGGATGTGCTCGTCCATGTCCACACCCAATTCCTCAACGCCCTGGCGAATGTCATCGCGGTTTACGGAACGCGCAAAAGCTTTGTCTTTCAACTTCTTCTTCACCGAAGAGACCTCAAGATCGTCAAGGCTCTGGGCCGGCCGCACCAAAGCGCAGGCCACCAGAAAACCGCACAGCTCGTCAGTGGCGAATAGCGCACGCGCCATTGCCGTGTCGCGCGGCACGCCCGTATAAGTGGCATGGCCCATAATCGCGCGAATGAAGCGCTCGGAATAGCCGCGACCGCATAGTATGTTTGCTCCGGTGAACGGGTGCTGCTCCGCAGTGGGAAACATCTCATAATCGAAGTCGTGAAGCAGTCCCACCAATCCCCACTCGTCTTCGTTGTCGCCGTCGCCGCCGTATCGCTTGACGCAGGCACGCATCGCGGCTTCGACTGCGAGCGCGTGCTTGCGAAGACTATCACCCTTCGTGTATTCGCATAATAATTCCCAAGCGTCACTTCGATCAGGCATAGTCTTAAAGCTTTTGTGGGACAGAAAACAAAGCGTGACTTGTTGGAGCACACAAAAACTAGCACGAGTGAGCTAGGCAAACAAGAACGACCAGAGGGCAGCTTGAAACCCCTTTGGCAACGCACTTCAGTGCGATTATGGAAGTTCTTAATGCGCTTTAGCTCTCCTTGCTGCTGCCTCCATCATCAACTAGAATTACGCCTGCTCGCCTTTAAGCAATGAGATCCCTATTGCTAGCCGTTCTGGCTGCTTATGTTGTTGCCGCCATTCATGCCGTGCTTGCGTTTATTAATAAACGGCGCGCGCTGCAACGCGTTTCTGAGTTAGCGATGGCCGCCGGTTTCCTGTTGCACACGATTGCGTTAGCTGCCGACTGGATGATTGATGGTCATTATCCGCTCTTTTATCTGCGGGAGACGCTCTCGTTTCTGGCGTGGACGTTGGTTGCCAGTTACTCGCTGATTCTTTATCGCTACCGCGCGCGACCGCTAGGCACTTTTATTTTGCCGCTGGTGTCACTGCTGGTTTTCATCGCGGCCATCACGCGCCCGGTAAGCGACAGCACCAACACAATCGCCGTTCGCGATACCTGGCTCTTTCCCGTGCACACCACGCTATTATTCTTTGCCTATGCCGCTTTCTTTGTGGTGTTCCTGGCCAGCGTGATGTACCTATTGCAGGAACGGGCGCTGAAATTAAAAACCTTTGGCGCAATTTATCATCGCCTGCCCTCGCTGAGTACAGTCAATGAAATCGCCACCAGTTCGACAGCCATCGGGCTGACACTTTTGACCGTGGGTATCGCGACCGGGATGCTTTGGGCATCGTCTCGCGACGGCCTGCTGTGGCACAATGATCCGAAGGAAATTTTCGCGGCGCTGACTTGGTTGCTATACGTGTTACTGATCGTTTACCGCTCAACTGCAAGTTGGCGTGGACGAAGAGCGGCTTGGATGGGAATTGCCGGGTTCGCGCTGGTCCTTTGCACTTTCTTTGGCGCCAGAATGATGGGTGGCTACCACGTTTTCGGTTAAGGTCACGGACGTAGTTCAGAGTCCAAGCTTTAGCTTGCTTCTTCAAAGACGCAAACTAAAGTTTGTACTCTAAACTTCTCGAATCTGAGGCGCGGATAAATCGATGTCGATCGTACTGGTAGGAGTTAATCATAAGTCGACGCCGCTCGCAGTCCGCGAGCTTTTGGCGCTGTCGGACGTTGCCTGCGCCAATGGACTGCGTTCGCTAGTTGACGGCGAAATTGTGCGCGAGGGCTTGATCGTTTCCACCTGCAATCGCGTGGAGGTTTTGACTGAAACAGCTAACGGCCGCCTAACTGAAACTACCGAGCGCATCATCGACTTTCTGACCCGCGCAAACGAGCTGCCGCGAGCCCAATTTGAAACGCAGCTTTATCAACACACCGATGACCAGGCAGTACGCCACCTTTTTCGCGTCGCGTCTTCCCTCGACTCGATGGTGGTGGGGGAGCCACAAGTGCTGGGCCAGGTGCGTCGCGCCTATTCCATTGCACTTGAAGCGGGCACGACTGGAAGAATTCTAAACCGGTTGGTCCATCACGCTTTTCGCGTCGCCAAACGCGTGCGCACCGAAACTGGAATCGGCGCGAATGCGGTCTCCATCAGTTATATGGCCGTGGAGCTGGGCAAAAAGATTTTTGATTCCTTTGCCGGCCGGACCGCCTTGCTGATCGGCGCCGGTGAGATGGCCGAACTGGCGGCGCGCCACCTTGTCAATGCCGGCATCTCAAAAGTCTTGCTGGCGAACAGATCAGAAT
>JBDUCC010000219.1:0-4301 GCA_040003675.1 bacterium
GGGCAGACGCGATGTTGCAGCCGGGGTTCCTGGCAGTTTGGACAGAGGGTCGTTTGTGGCGGTGTCAGCGCGTCATGCGCTCGACGCTTGCCGCGTCGCGCCTTTGAATGTCTTCGTTTTGGATTTGGCATAAATGCTCCATTCGTAAATCGTAAATCGTCAATAGTAAATAGTAAGAACGGGTTGGGTTCTATTTACGATTTACTATTTACGATTTACTAATTCCTTCAATCCCGCCCAGCGTGGATCGATTCCATCAGTCTGGCAATCACAAGCGGTCTCGTTTCGGTCGACACCACAGGTTGGGCAAATTCCCTGACAGTTTCGCTGACAAAGCACGTGGTCCGGCGCAGCCAGCAGCATTTCTTCTCTTACCAATAAATCAATGTCGATAACTGCGCCATCGAACACCGAAAGATCTAAATCATCTTCAGAAAGCTCAACGGCTTGCTGTGCTTCGTAATCAGCCGTGGTCACATACTCGCGGCTGAATTTCGCTGCCACAGCGGAGACTACCGGCTTCAAACAACGATCGCACTCAAGTTGCAAATGAGCGGTTACCTTACCCGCCACTTTCACGCGCCGCCCGTCCCGCCGAACTCGGCCGTGGACTCGAGGTGGGGAATCAAGCAAATGGACGCGATCGTCTTCAAGACTCAATTCGCCCGGTTGATACTTGTGCGCAAAATCCTTCCCGGACTCGGCCAGACTGGCAACTTCGATTTGCATGACAACCACACGGTTGCGAACGTCGAGTTTTGGCCGTTCACAAGCAAAAAGCCATTATAACTGCGGGGGCTGGAGTGTCAACGAGGGGTAATCGCCAGTAGTGTCTTTATGTCCGCTAAGCTTTAGCTTGTCAAAGCGCCGCCACAATCTAAAGTTTATCGGACATTGTGCAACAACGTGAGCCTTACTTAACCGCCAGGCGTTGCGCTTATTCGGCCTTGGCAGGCGAATCCGGAGTGTCGAGCGCGCGTTCAACTTTCTCAGTCAAACGCTCGAGCCTGCTTTCCAATGCCGAAATTCTCTCCAATAAATGTTCTTCGGTTGAGGCCGCAGCGTCCGCGGCATCGTAACGCGCTCCCAGCGGCTCCACGATTATCATTAGTCTCGTGCCGCAGCGTGCACAGAATTCCTGGCCCAGCGGATTCGCCGCCAGGCATTTTTGACAGTAATGAGCAACTGAAGACATTGAGATTAAATGTAAAGCAAACTGTTAGTTTGCGATGGCTCGTTGGCTTTCAACTTGACGGTTCGCAACCGTCGCAAACTAACAGTTTGCTTTACGGATACTCATAAAACCCGCGTCCCGTTTTCTTACCGAGCCAACCCGCATCGACATATTGCCTCAGCAAAGGGCAGGCGCGATACTTCGGATCTCCAAAACCATCGTACAAAACATTCAGAATAGCGAGGCAAACATCGAGCCCGATGAAGTCGGCCAATGTCAGCGGTCCCATCGGGTGGTTCATTCCCAGCTTCATGATGCCGTCGATGCTTTCGCGCGTGGCCACTCCTTCGTAGAGCGTAAAAATCGCTTCGTTGATCATGGGCATTAAAACGCGATTTGAAATGAAGCCTGGCGAATCGTTACAGTCAAGCGCGGTCTTGCCAAGTTTTTCCGAAAGTTGTTGAACCCGTTCGTAGGTTTCATCGGACGTGGCAATGCCGCGAATCACTTCGACAAGCTTCATGACCGGAACCGGATTCATGAAGTGCATGCCAATTACTTTATCCGGTCGCGTCGTTACGGCGCCCAACTTGGTGATCGAAATTGAAGACGTGTTGGAAGCAAGTATCGCTGCCGGCCGAGTCACGCGGTCCAAGGTCTTGAAGACTTCAGTTTTGACTTCGAGATTTTCCGTTACCGCCTCAATTACAAACGAAGCATCATTCAGCGCCTCGAGTTCTATCGTACTCCTGATGCGTGCCAAAACGGACTGCTTCTCTTCAGTAGACAGGCGTTCTTTATCCACCTCGCGTTGCAAATTGCGATCGATAGCCTTCATGCCGCGTTCAAGAAATTCCGTGCTTACGTCACGCATCACGACATCATAGCCGGCGCGTGCGGCCACCTGCGCGATGCCGTTGCCCATTGTTCCTGATCCGATTACACCTATGATGTCAGTCATTATCGTTGAAGGAAAAAAGCGGATTTATCATTCGTCATTTGACATCTCTCATTTGCCATTTCCGAAAACTGCTGTGAGTCGACTGTTGACGAAACATCTTTACCGAACCGCTTTGAGCCCCACCCTCGGTCAGAACTTTGGGGATTGCAAAATAAACAACAAATCCGAAATGACAAACGAGAGATGTCAAATGACAGATGATAAATTCATTTCTACCAGGTTCGCGGCCGTGAAACCTAAGATCGTTCCACCGCCATCGCCACCGCATTGCCGCCGCCAAGACAAAGCGAGATAACGCCTCGGTGCGCATCCCTACGTTTCAGTTCGTAAAGCATCGTTGTTAGCAGACGCGAACCAGACTGGCCTATCGCATGACCCAGCGCAACTGCACCGCCATTAACATTCAACCGTGCCGGATCGAGACCCAACTCTTTCGTAATCGCGACCGCCTGTACGGAAAATGCTTCGTTCAACTCAATCAGATCGACTTCGTTCAGTGACCAGCCGGCTTTTCGTAAGACTTTCTTGATTGCTTCGACAGGGGCCATCATCACCATTGCCGGCTCTACACCCGATGTTGCCTGCGCCACTATTCGGGCCATTGGCTCGACACTAAGCGATTTGGCCTGCTCTACCGAAGTAACCACAACCGCCGACGCGCCGTCGTTTACGCCCGGCGCGTTTCCGGCAGTTACCGTTCCACCTTCTTTCCTAAAGGCGGGTCTTAGTTTCGCCAGCGCCTCAAGCGATGTGTCTTCTCTAACAGTCTCATCCGTATCAAAGATCGTCGCGGTCCCTTTCTTCTGTGGAATCTCTATTGGCACGATCTCGTTCTTAAACTTTCCAGCTTTGATCGCGGCCGCCGCTTTTCGATGAGAATTGAGTGCATACTCGTCCTGTTGTTCGCGGCTGACGTCAAATTTTTCCGACACGACTTCGCCGGTACAACCCATGTGGTAATCATTGTAAACGTCCCACAGACCGTCATTAATCATCGCGTCAACCAGCACGCCGTTTCCCAAACGATAACCTTCGCGGGCTTTGGGGATCAGATAAGGCGCGTTGGACATCGACTCCATTCCGCCGGCGACAACAATATCCGTGTCGCCCAGTTGAATACCCTGCGCTGCCATCATCACGGCTTTCAAACCAGATCCGCAGACCTTATTCACCGTCACCGCTGATACCGCTGGCAACAATCCGCCGCCCAAAGCAGCCTGGCGCGCCGGATTCTGGCCCAGACCTGCCTGAATAACGCAGCCCATGATCACTTCGTCGACATCTTCGGGCGCTACGCCCGCGCGACGCACGCTTTCACGAACAACAATCGCTCCGAGTTGGGTTGCTGAAAAGCTTTTTAGGGAACCCAGAAACTTTCCTACCGGCGTTCGCACTGCGCTGATTATTACTGCTTGACGAGTTTCGCTCATAATACTCCTGTAAAAATTGATGCATTGTAGGATTACTATTTAGACCATGGGGTGTCAAGCAACCGACGTAAAGCAAACTGTTAGTTTGCGGCGGCGCGTTACCGCTCAACTTCGAAAGCTAAACAACCATCGCAAACTAACAGTTTGCTTGACAACTTAGCTCAATTGAAAACATACACACGCGAATGTTAGACTCCGCCTTGCTATTCAACCTTCAACCCGAATCTCTAAAAGCGTAGCATGCAGGCTCTAATTCTTGCCGGCGGTAAAGGCACGCGGCTGCGGCCGCTGACCGTCTACACTCCGAAACCGATTGTGCCAATTTGCAATCGGCCCTTTCTGCTTTACCAGATCGACACACTGCGCCGCGCGGGTATAACCGACATCACGCTCTCGCTTTCTTATCAACCGAACAAGATCGAACAACTGCTCGGCGATGGTTCGGATTATGGCGTAAACCTGAAATACACTGTGGAGCCACAACCGATGGGCACAGCCGGCGCTTATAAGTTTGCCGAAGATCTAATTCGCGAGCCGACGGTTGTTTTCAACGGCGATATTCTCACCGACCTCGATCTTAAAGCGGTAATCCGCGAACACACCGAACACGGCGCCACGGCAACCATCGTCTTAACTCCGGTGGACAATCCTTCGTCCTACGGTCTGGTGGAGACCGAAAGTGATGGCCGCATCCGGCGCTTTCTGGAAAAGCCAAAGGCCGAGGAGATAACCTGCA
>JBDUCC010000056.1:0-14397 GCA_040003675.1 bacterium
TATCTCGGCGAAAAATTCCGCATGTAAACTCAGTTGGGCGCAAATCGCGTCTAATCGAGTATAATCTCCCTGCGCTTTTCAATCGCAAAAACAATCAGACAGAACGCTGATTTATCTGAGAAATGTCTCTTAAACTAACTACCAGCCTCTCTCAACGACTCGTGTTGACGCCGCAGTTGCGGCAGCGCATCGAGATGTTGCAGATGACTACGCTCGAGCTAACCGATCTCATTCAGCAACAGTTGCTGGAGAATCCGGTGCTGGAGGAAGTGGCGACGCAGGAAGAGGCTCAGGAACTCGCCGAAAAGATTCTCGATCATTTAACAAGTGCCGATCCGGGCGCGGCGCCTGATCAGCAGTCAGTCGAGGCTGTGGAATCGGAGTTGGGCAGTCCGTCGTCAAACGGCTCCGGCGACAGCGGACCTTTGCCGTCGATCGCCGGGGAAGTTGAAGGTGAAACCTCCGAATCCGCGACCATGGAGCGCGGCGAAGAGCTGGCCGGCGATGATGCAAATGCAGATGAAGGCTCGCGCGATCCTTTCGAAGAGATAGATTTTGGCAGAGAGTTTCAGGACTACCTCGATCCCGGTTACAAGACCCAGGAAATCGAATACAAGGAAGATGCGCCTACATTCGAACAGTTTCTAACGCGGCCGCCGTCGCTTGCGGATCATCTGGAATGGCAGCTCCATATGAGTCCCATCGAAGAAGAAGTTTGCGATGCCGCTGTCAGTGTGATTGGAAATCTTGATGCCGACGGTCGCCTGAATGCTACCAACGAAGAGATTGCGGCAATGGGCGGCTGGAGCGAAGAGTTAGTGGAAAAGTCACGTCGGGCGGTGCTTCATCTCGACCCGGTAGGCTGCGGCGCGCGCGACGTCAGGGAATGTTTACTGGTACAGCTCGAGGTGCGTGGTGAAAACGATCGACTTGCCGCCCGTTTGATTAGTGAACATCTGGCGGAACTGCAACAGCACAAGCTGCCGCACCTGGCCAAGCAGATTGGCGTTGACGTTGATACGTTGCTTTCAGAATTACAATTCATTCGCACGCTCGATCCTTATCCGGGCCGGCGCTACTCCTCAGAAGAACCGGTGCTTATTGCGCCGGAAATCTACATTGAAAAACTTGACGAGAATGATGAGGAATACATTATCTATTTCGGCGACGATGGGAGTCCGCGGCTGCGCGTAAGCCAGCAATACCAGCAGATGCTGGGGCAGACAGACGTTAGTAATGAAACTAAAAGTTTCATTCGCGAAAAGATGCGTTCGGCCGTCGATCTGCTTCGCAACATCGAGCACCGGCGGCAGACGATTTATAAAGTAGTCGAATCGATCGTACACCGGCAGCAGGAGTTTCTAGACAAGGGAGTGCAGTACATCAAGCCGATGATGTTGAAAGACATTGCTGAAGACATCGGCATGCATCTTTCCACCGTATCGCGGGTGGTTAATCGAAAATATGCGCACACGCCGCAAGGCGTCATCGAGCTGCGTCGATTTTTTACCGAAGGCATGATGAATGAAGACGGCGAAGAAATTTCTACGCGAATCATCAAACTAAAGATTAAGAAACTTATCGAGGAAGAAGATTCGCACAGTCCTATTACGGACGATCAAGTGGTAAAGATTTTAGCTAAAGACGGCATCAAGTTATCGCGCCGGACCGTGGCCAAGTACCGGGATCAGATGAGCATTCCGGGATCGCGCGAGCGCCGGGCCGTGGTTTAAACGCGCTGAATCACTTTGCAGATTCGACCAGCATTCGCCCCCCTGACTTAACTGCTAACCGGCGGGACAGGTTCGACGTCCGGCAAGCATTACTACATCGACAGGCGTAAGAAGGGAACCGCGATTATGAGGTTTGAGTACACAGGACGCCACGTAGAAGTCTCGGCCGGAATTCGCAAGCACGTAGAAGATCATTTCAAAAAATTGGAGCATATTTTTAACGGCACCACTGCCTGGACGCATGTCATTATTGAAGTGGAGAAGAACCGCCAAATCGGCGAATTGATCGTCCACTGGCGCGATCACACGTTAACTGCGAAGGATGCCAACGCGGACATGTACATGGCGTTGACCCGAGCAATAGCGAAGATTGAAAAACAGGCGCTTAAGCTCAAGGAGAAAAAGATTGATCGCAAGCAGGGCGCCCGGTCTACCGCAAAAGTAGCTCCTAGTCCCGACGGGCAGTTGGAAGCTTCGCCTCGGCCGCCCCGCATCATTGCCGCGCGTCGTTATTCCATCAAACCAATGACGGCTGAAGAAGCGGCCTTGACGCTCACCTCGCAGACTGATCAATTCGTAGTCTTTCGCGATGCCGATACTGATCGCATCGGCGTGCTCTACAAACGCAAGGACGGAAACTTTGGCTTGATTGAGCCATAAATTACGCCTGTCTCCCGCGTGCCGGTGTTCCCTACTGTTTGCGTAGCATCGAGTAGTGCCTAATTCAGTTTCTCTATGCGTCCATTGTGTTCTCTGTGACTCTGTGGTGAGCAGGCGCTGCTAAGGATTTACCACGGAGACACAGAGAACACGAAGGACGCACAAAGACTGATTCGTCCAGAACGCCGCTGTCATACTGGCGCGATGGAGACTCTCTCGTAGTAAACTGGGACCACTGCGGCCTGCGTGGTTCGTCAATGAAGAAACAAGCGAAGAAGATTGCTCCGAAACCGACCGATAACTCTCCTGACGTAGTAATCATCACGGGACTGAGCGGATCGGGAATGTCCTCGGCCACGAATGCTTTCGAAGACCTGGGTTATTTCTGTGTCGACAATCTGCCGATCACGATGCTCTCGACGTTTTCGCGGCTGCTGACTCCCCACTCTGAGGAAAAAGTAATTGAGCGGGCGGCATTGGTAATTGATATCCGCGAAGGAACGTTTTTGGCCGACTTTGAAAAACAACTCAAAGCGTTGCGCGCGGGAGGACTCGGTGTTTACGTCTTGTTCCTCGAGGCCTCGGACGACGTTTTGCAACATCGCTTTAGCGAGACACGCCGGCCGCATCCAGCGGACAAAGGCCAGGGACTGCTACAGGCTATTCGCAAGGAACGGACAGCCATGTCTCGCCTGCGCGCCGAAGCCGATCAGATCATCGACACTTCCGAACACACTGTTCACACGCTTCGAAAGCATCTACTGGATAGATTTAGTTTCGATCGGGAAGCCGGATTGATGCGCGTCGAGGTTCTGAGCTTCGGGCACAAATTCGGCAATCCCGGTGATTTGGAATTGTTGTTTGATGTGCGTCATCTGCCAAATCCCCATTTCGTTCCCGAGCTGAAGCCGCTTTCGGGCCACGACAAGCGCGTTGTGGCGTATTTGAAGTCCCACTCCGAGGTTGAAGAGACCCTGCGACGATTCAGCGATCTGCTCGATTACCTGCTGCCGCTGTACAAGCGCGAAGGTAAATCGTATGTAACAGTGGGAATTGGCTGCACCGGCGGGCGGCACCGCTCGGTTATGATCGCAAATGAGTTAGGGCGCCGGCTGCGTCGGTCGGGTTTCGATTCGCGAGTGGTTCATCGCGATGTTAAGAAAGGGAACCTGCAACGCTGAGTGGGGATGGACCCAATCTTAAACACTACGGCGATCATAAAACGAAGATGAGTAGCAAACCTGAGCAAACCGAAAAAATAGAATCTACGCGAAGAGTTGCCGGAGTGATCGTCACGCACGGTCACCTGGCTGGCGAGTTGCTCGCTGCAGCGGAAATGATCGTCGGTCCAATATCTTTCATTACGGCCGTTTCCATCGGCTGGCACGACGACGTGGATGCGGCGCGCGACGAAGTGCAGCGCGCAATTACGCGCGTCTCGCAAGGCGCAGGTGTTTTGTTGCTTACCGATATGTTTGGCGGCACACCAACCAACATCGCTTCTATGTTCCTGGATGACGGGAATATTGAAGTTGTTACCGGAGTAAACCTGCCGATGGTTATCAAGCTCGCCAGTCACGACGGCAGTGGTTCACTCATTGAAACGGCGCGGCGAGTTTCCGAGCTGGGGCGGCAGGGAATCTACCTCGCTGGTGATCTGCTCGCGCCTCCTGCAAAAAGCTAACGCCTGAAGCAATGTCAAAACCGAACAAATGCTAGAGCGCAAACTTCTGGTAAAAGCGCGACTGGGATTGCACGCGCGCGCAGCTGCAAAATTGGTGCGCCTGACAACCACCTTTCGCAGTAACGTGATTTTGCGGCGCGCAGACGCAGGCACTACCGCCGATGCTAAGTCAATTCTGAGCGTGCTGATGTTAGCCGCAACGGCCGGCACGGAATTGGAAGCGAGCGTCGAGGGAGTTGACGAGGAGCTGGCCATGGCCGCCCTCGATAAGTTGTTTGCCGAGAGTTTTGGCGAAAGAGAAGTGGAAGCGTAGTAATGAAAGAACAAATGCAGGAAGTCCGCTGTCAGGGACTGGGTGTTTCGGAGGGCATTGTGGTTGGCCAGGTCCTTCGCATGGTAGATGGCACCGCGCAAGTCTCTCGTTGGAGCGTGAAAGACGCCGACTTGGAAAAGGAGCAGCAACGCTTTCGTACAGCCGCGGCGCTGGCGAGCCAGCAACTAAGAACGATTCGCGATCAGGCAGAAGGCCGGCTGGGGAAGGAACACGCATATATCTTCGATGCACACGTGCTCTTGCTGGAGGACGAAAAGCTCCTTGGAGATATCGAAAAATACATAATCACGAAACAGATCAACGCCGAGTGGGCCATCAAAGTCATAGGTGATCGACTTACGGCGCTCTATTCCGAAATCAAAGACGATTACCTGCGGGAACGCGGCTCGGACATTGAAGACGTAACGCAACGTCTACTCGCAGCATTTAGCGGCGCGCGACCAGAGGATCTCAAACTTGCAGAAGACGCAGTGATCGTCTCGCGCGACCTGCTGCCCTCGGCGTTGGCTGAGCTGGATCTAACGCACGCGCAGGCGCTGGCAACGGATAGCGGCGGGTGGACCTCGCACACGGCGATTCTGGCGCGCGGCATCGGCCTGCCGGCTGTGGTCGGATTAAGAGATTTTTATCGTCGCACCAAAACTGGCGACCAGATAATCGTCGATTCCAACCGCAACGAAGTGATTCTTCATCCTTCACCACAAACCCTCGCCGAATACCACGGTCAGCCAGAGCAACGTGCTCGACGTCGCCCAGCTGTGTCGTCAGAGGATCGCGGCGCGCTGCGCACCCGGGACGGAGTTGAAATCAAGTTACGCGCAAACATCGAACTACCCGCTGAATTTGAAGGAGTGGAAAAATATGGCGCCAGCGGAATTGGACTCTACCGGTCGGAGTTTTTGTTGGCGCGAAACGGACTGACTGTGTCGGAAGAAGAACAACGCGTCGCTTACGAGGCAGTCGGCCGTCTCGCCGGCCCGGAAGGTGCGATCATTCGCTTGTTCGATTTAGGTGGTGAAAACACGCGTTCGCATTTTCGCGATGTCGAAAAGAATCCAGCTTTGGGACTGCGCGCGATTAGGTTTGGATTGCGTAACGACACTGTCATGCGACGGCAGTTGCGCGCCATCTTATTAGCCGCTGCCAATGGCAACCTGAAAATTGTTTTGCCAATGGTTACCGATGTGAGTGAAATCAAGCGTGTCAAGGCGATAGTGAAAGATGAGATCGCTAAGCTCGTGTCGGAGGGTCGACCTCATGGCAAGGTGCCTGTCGGCGCCATGATTGAAGTTCCAGCGGCGGTTGCAATGGCCGATAAGATCGCTGCCTACGTAGACTTCTTTGAACTGGGAACAAATGATCTCGTCCAGTACACGCTTGCGGTTGACCGCGGCAACGATGAGGTGGCCGACTGGTTTCGCACATTGCACCCGGCTGTGCTTGAAGCGATTGATCGCAGTCTCAAAGCGGCCAGGAGCGCAGGAATTCCGGCCATCGTATGTGGCGAGATGGCCTCAACCCCGGCGTACGCGGTGTTGCTTATTGGACTTGGCGCTACCGACTTGAGTATGACCCCAGCCGCCATGCCCAGGCTGCGTAAAGTGATTGCAGGCATCGATTCTGGCTCTGCCCAGGCGATTGTTAAAGAATGTTTGTCCTGTGAGGGCGCGGATGAGGTAGAATATCTCGTCAACGCGCGGCTGGGCAGTTGTTGGCCGGATCTATTTTCACCCTCGAGCCTCCCAAAGCCGCGACCCACCAAATAAACCTGCTCTGAAGATTCCTGCCGAATTACGTCAGTACATTCGCTTCCAGAATCTGAGAAATCGCGCCTTGTTCGGTATTTACTCCTACAGGAGCATGGTATCGGCGGGTTTGTGCCCCAGCCCCGCCAAAAACCAATGGTTCGAACAAATCGGGAGGATTATGAAAAACTCAATATTTGCGGCTTCAATTCTGGTTGTCGGTTTGGCCGGCGCGGGCTACGCGCAGGTGAATCCGGTAATCTCAGTTGCCAATTCGCCAGTTGCCAAGTCCGCTACAGACCGACGTGCCGAGGCTCAGGATGCGGCCAAGACCACGCGCGCGCGCGCCCTTAAACAAACGCAGAAGACCCAGCTAGCCAACGGATCGAGTGCCGACGACCAGACTCTCCAAGCCCACGCTAAAGCAAATTTCAAAAATCGTGCGCGGTTGGAGTCCTTGCATTCTGAAACTTCCAAGAACAATGGCACGCGACTCAGGAGCGTGGCGCCCGAAACCGTTACTGAAAAAGCTGCCACGCAACCGACCGGTACAGTGTCCGCAGCAAGGTTGAATGCGAATTCTGCCGCTTCTTCAGCGACCTCTGTTTCCAGTCAAATCTACCGCGTCGGCGTAGGTGACGTACTCGATATACAACTCAACAATAATCCCAGTCAGCTCTCCACGCTGTTTACTGTGCTCACAGGCGGCATGTTGGAGTACCCGCTGGCGGGCAGTCCTATGCAAGTGATTGGCATGACGACGGAGGAAATCGCGACAACCCTGCGTCAGAAAATCAAATTTTTTGAGAATCCCGTTGTTGAAGTGAACGTTCGCGACTATGCCAGCCATAGCGTCACGATCAGTGGATTCGTATCCGCGCCTGGAATTAAAGCTTTGCGCCGGGAAGCAGTTCCGCTTTACACATTGCTTGCTGAATCACTAGTATTGTCAGATGCGGCGCGCGTCACTATCACTCGCTCAAGCGCAACAATCGCTATCGATCTTAAAGATCCCAATCTATCGGCAACGCTGGTTTTGCCGGGTGATGTGATTAAGGTATTAGGCGCACCCCCAGCCTCGGCGGAGTTCTTTTTTGTGGCTGGTGAAGTGAAGCTTCCCGGACAGAAGGTTTACCACTCGGGACTGACATTGACACAGGCGATTCTTGCAGCCGGAGGAGAGATGGAAAGTGGCGGCGAGCGAGTTCGAGTTTCCCGGCAAGGAGCTAACGGCCGCCTGGTTACTACAGAATTCAATTTGCGAAAGATTCAGGACGGCAAAATTGCCGATCCCGCGATACAAAAAGACGACCGGATTGAACTGAGTACACAGGATTAGGTATTGCAGCATGGGAAAGAATAAAAAGGGCGGCCTGCCGAGGCCGCTCTTTTTATTGTTATAAAGCAAACTTATGGTTTTCGTGGTCCGACATCAGCAATCAATGACGGTCCCATCGCATAACTAGCAGTTTGCATTACAGGACTCTGCAGACTGACAGTTTGCGTTACAGACATCTATAATGCGAGCTTTGTTAAAGTGAATGAAGATACCACCCACAGCGCTGGTCCACGTCTTAGTAGGCAAGTCGATCGCAGAAGCCCTGCTCGTCGGCGCTCTCGCCGTATTCGCTTACCTTAGCGTCCTCCCTCCACACTTTCATGGCTGGGGCGAGCTGACCGAGGGGGGGATTGCTGGTTGGGCCGTTAACAATGCCAGGCCGTGGGAGCGCGTTGGGGTCCAGTTTTTCCTCGATGGAACATTTTCAGCGATCGGCGTGGCGAACGAAACCAGACCTGATGTGGTCAGCGCCGGCTGGGCAAAAGACGAATGGCATGGCTATTTTTTCCCTCTCAGGTCATTGAATGTGGGTGACCATGAGGCCCGCGTTTATGCCCTTCACGACGTAGGCGACGGCAAACGCAAAACGTTGCAGCTTCTTGGCGAGTCTATTCGTTTCAACGTAGATAGTCAGGGAAAACTCAAGCGAATCGAGCTTCTGAAGTAAGTTAACCGATGAAAGCTGAGAGCAAAAATTTCGACGATTCGCTTCCAAGTCTCTCCCGGGCGCTGGCCGTTTGGGAGATCGTTTCCGTGTTTAGTTCCTGTCTGATTGTCGAGTGGGTCGTGCTTGCTTTTGCCGGCAAAAATAAATTGATAGCTGCCATTCCTGTTTTGCTCGTCGTCGCCTTAATGTTGGTTTCTCACCGCCAGCGAGGTGAAACGCTTCGCGACATTGGACTGAGAACTGACAACTTCTTGGCCGCTTGCCGGTTGCTTTTATTGCCAACGGCTCTGGCGGTGTTGTTGATATTAACGGCAGCGTGGTTGATGGGTTATCCGATCTTCGCCCAACCCTGGCGCGCACGGTTCCTTTCGTTGCCTTTATGGACTTTTGTTCAGCAATACACCCTTAACGGTTTCATTAATCGCCGGGCCCAGCTTGCGTTTGGCAAAGGCCTGAAGAGTCTCATGCTCGTCGCCGTAGTTTTCAGCGTGTTACATCTGCCAAGCCCGCTGCTGAGCGTATTGACATTGGTTGGCGGACTTCTTTGGGGCGCTGTGTATCAACGCCAGCCCAATCTTTTTGCGCTTGCTCTGTCGCACACAATTATTTCACTCACCGTGGCGCTAACGATGCGCCCAGGTTTACTTTACAGCCTACGAGTGGGGTTTAAATACTTCGGCTAAATTGGATTCCGTGAGGTTAAAGCCGGGCAGTCAGACGCTGTACGCGTTGAACACGGTTTTGGTATACTCTCGAAGCCTTGCGAGAGAACAGGTCGGGCGGTCGCTGCTGATTCAATTCAGGAGAGGAAAGTCCGAACACTAAAGGGCAGCGAGCCCGCTAACGGCGGGGCGTCCGATAAATCTCAGATTTCAGATCTGCAAAGTATTGGGTCAAGGCCCGGAACTTCACTTTACTTCCGGATTGGTACCAATCGTTATTTGAGATTTGCAATCTGGGATTGATCGGACGACGACAAGTGCAACAGAAAGCAAACCAGCCCAGAGTTGAATTTCAGATCTTTTAGATTTGAGATCTCAAAGTGGGTGATGGGTGAAACGGTGCGGCCCTCAGGGGCTTAATGTAAGAGCGCACCGGCGCGTCTGGCGACAGACGCGGCCAGGCAAACTCCTCGCAGTGCAAGATCAAATAGGGAGGCGTCAACAGGGCTGCCCGCCCAAATCCCGATATATCGGGATACGACCTCCGGGTAGATCGCTTGATCCAGCTGGTAACGGTTGGACTAGATGAATGATCGCCATCCCGATGCGAAATCACCGGGATACAGAATTCGGCTTACAGACCTGTTCTACTTCGCTTGGCGCTACGCATTCCCGGCGCTTCACCAATTCCCGAAAGAGAGGCTGCGATAGATGGCGAATCGTAAAGGAGTTTTCATCGGTGCATACGTACCGAACCATTTGAAGGAATCTTTACGGCGGCGTGCGGCGGCCGAACATAGAACTCTTTCCCAGGAGATTACGCGCATTCTCGAGGAAGCCGTTCATGGTAAGGGACTGCCCGCCGGCAGCGTCGATCGACGCAACCGCGAATCAACGCCTCGTCGCCGCACCTCTGATCCGGCGCCTCGTCGTCGCAACGTCGACATCGAATACACGCGTGGCGGGAAATCAAGCGAATAGCGGAACTGAGACCGGCCTGTAACTCTCTTGAAGTTTTTAATCATCTTTGCCCTGGTCGCGCTGGCGCTTCTGTTGATCTATTCGCGCGTTTATCCTTACCTGCAAGCGCTGAAAAAGTTACTCACCGTTGCCCGCACCATTGCCGATCCCGGATCTACTGCAAATACCGCGAATGGCCCGGTTGGTCGAACCGATAGCCGTTTAATCCGCTGTGTGGGATGCGGCACATGGGTTCCGGCCTCCCGTGCAGTCGGCGGCAGTTCAGGATCGTCGGTTTATTGCTCGCGCGAGTGTATGGGGAAGCAAGTATCTGCAAAGAACCGAAAGCTCGCCGGTTGATTAGCGCGAGCCAAACAGCCCCGCAGGCCTCAAAAATTAATCAATCGATATGCGGCTGTCGCTGCGAGGCTGCACCCCACAAAAAGAAGAGGCTCGAAAGCAGTAGCGAGATAGGAACAACCAGCAGCGCCGCCGTCAGGTGCTGGCGCTGCGCCTCGATCCCCAATAGCCTCGCTACCGCTGAGATAAACGAGAGACCACCGGACTGAATCGAGTCGGAAAGTACTCCCACGCCAAACCTGGAAATTACATCTCCCATGATGTGAATAATGACAATATTCAGAGCAACTGCTGTGGCCCGCACCAGCGGCGGTACACTGTTAATTAATATTGCGTGAAATGGCGCGTTGTTAATGAAGAGAAAAAATACGGCGAGAAAAATTGCGGGAACGAACACCCAGGGGTTATTGGCCGACAGCACCACGAAAACTGGAATAATCCCCAGGGCGCTGCTCGCTGCGCACAAAAGAAAGTAAGCATTCCGCTTCTTAGCGATTAGTTTATCTGCCAACCAACCGCCACCAAACGTCCCGGCCGCGCCTGCAAACAGCGAAACCAGGCCTAGTGTTATTCCAGCCTGCGTAACCGTTAGTCCCTTGTCACGCACCAGGAGAATGGTGGCCCAGGTTCCAAACGCTCCAAGTACAAACGTTAGGGCCGTGTATCCGGCGGTAGAAAGCAGCCAATCGCGGTTGCGCAATATTCTGCCCGAAGTGCGTAACCAGGATTCGTGGACCAGCTTGGTCTGCGCGTCGAGATTTTGTCCGGCAGGTTCCTGCAGGCTTATATGTGGATCCTTGTGTTCGCTGGCGCCGCGCAATGGTTCTCGCAACCTCCAGACAAACCACGCTGTAATCAAACCTGGCAGCCCTACAATCATGAATGCCATCCGCCAGCCAAAAAAATGGGCGAGAACTACACCAATGACATAACCGAGAGCAAATCCCATCGGAATAGCAGACTGAAATACGCCTAACGCGGTCGCGCGTCGCTCGGGGGGGAAATAGTCCGCAATCAAGCTGGGCGTGATTGTTGAATACGAGGACTCCCCAACTCCGACAATCGCTCGTACGAAACAGAGCACAACCGCCACGCCTGATAGCTCCAGCGTAAACTTCACCAAAGGCACATTGATATGAACCGAACCAGGCAAGACCGGGAGGTAATCCATAACACCGGTAAGCGCCGTAGCAATGCTCCAGATGATTGCCGCGCTTGCCATTAGCTTCGTCCGCGAATAGCGGTCACCCAACCTGCCGAATAGCGGTGCCAAGACTGTAAAGGAGAGCAACAGCGCCGCCTCCATGGCGCCGATTTCAGTGTCGCTAAGGTGAAGGTCCGCCGCCATCAGCGGTGCAACGCTGGGCAGTATCTGGCGGTCAATGTAATTGAGAAAGTTTACGAGCGTGAGGATGCCAAGCGCGTAATAGGAATAACGCGATACTTGAAAAGGACTGGATTTAGATTGGGTCGTGCCTGCCGGCGGCGCGGTGGGCTTGTCCATTCGTATCGGTCCCTTTCCCGGTCAGAACATCAACTATGGCTGGTGTTATGTCTGCAAGAGACTTGATGCGCTTGGCGATCCGTTGTTTGTTGGCCCCCCACATGATGGTAGGGACTGGATTCAGCGTGTGATTACGCGACGAAAGATCTTCGATGTTGCCGTGATCGCTGGTTAGTATAACGGATGTGCTATTCAAATCAATACGAACTAATAACTCCCTGATCAGTCGCGCGAGGTTCTGTAAAATAGTTTTTGCCAGCTGCATGTCCTGCATGTGCCCAATCTTGTCTGTGATGAAATATTCGTAAAGCGTAAACCTATGTTCGCTGACAAGAGAAGCGAGAACTTCTGCGGCTTTTTCAGCGCTGCGCAGTTCCACGTCTTCACCGCGTTCGATTAATAATTGATTAGTAAAGTCATGAAAGACGGCGCGGCCCGCCTTAAGGTCGGTAACTTTGCGAAATGGCACAGCCGCGGCTTCCATTGCGGCGGTAGTGGCAGAAACCCAACGTGGCCGTTCATCAAAAAAACGTTGCGTGTAGGTGTTTGCAAAAGTAATTGGACCAACGCCGGCACGCGCTAACTGCAAAAAGATCGAATGGTCGCGGAGAATTTTCAACATCGCCGCATTCGGAAATCCCTGCTTGTGATAGCCGAGCAGTTGGGGAACGTTTATTCCGGTGAGAATCGTCGTCTGGCCAGAAGCGCTTTGCGGCCGCCCTTCGGTTCCCAGCCGCGCATCGGTCGGTACCACGATACCGTTAAGAATTGTTGTCGCTTGCTCGTCAGAAAATATCGCTAGCGGTTCAGCCTCAGGCAGGCCATCGAGAGGATTCTGTGGGCCACGAGCGCCAATGCCTAGGCCGTCAATGAAGAATAGAAAGACTGACATTATCGATGATGAATATCATCCGCAATCTTTACGTGCAACAAGCCACGGCAGCGACGGGGGGCGTTTACGATAGGGGACTCCCATCGCCAACGGCTTCTGTAGTGTCTGTTTGGCGTGATCGGCGATGAAGTACTCGCGGAGTTTGTTAGGAATCACATCAAAAAATCCCACGGCAATCTTGTATAAGGCAAATATCTCTTCGGCGGTAAACACTGCTTCAAGCAAAGCGATATTAAATCGCCGGTTCTTCTTGTTGATGAATGTGTCGTCAGGAAGGTCTTTGCAAGCATCAAGGAAAGAAGCAAACAGTTTTTCAAGATATTCGTTCTGCTCATCCGAATGTGAATGGCATTTCCTAGAGAACTGATTGAGAAACTTTTTCAGCGATGGTTTATAGCTTTGACCATCAACTAACATAGCAAAGCTTCAAAACTCAGTAGCCGTATTCGTCCTGTGTCGCGGCTTTCGTTGAAGTCCAGCGGTGAAAGAAGATACGATAGCACCCTCCCGTTAGACCTCCCCCTTAGGTCAGTTCGAATAGTTGGGATGAACAGAAAACTGACAAGTCACGCCTCGATTCCTTCGACTCGCTCGACACTTTCGCCTGATTGCAAATTCTTCTACTCGAGCCTGCTGTGCGCCGCGATTTTAAGTCTGCTGGTTTTAGTCCCCAGCGCAATGGCCCAACACTTGACCGGCCGCATCAAGGGTACTGTTAATGTCACTAGTGAAGCCACAGATGCGGCTCCCGCTTTACTTCCCGGGGCGCGGCTTACGCTTGTCAATCGTGACCTGCCGGAGCAATTGTTCAAAGTAGTCACCGACGATGTGGGCAATTTTATTTTCGCCGATCTGCCGGCGGCGACGTTTGTGCTGACGGTTGAGGCTGATGGCTTGGCCACCGTCAAGCGTGAAATCAGTCTCGCGCCAGGTGTAGGGTTGACCGTGGAAATCGTGATGAAAGCTACGATTTCCGAAACGGTTACCATTCGTGAGGAAGAGGGCCTGCTCAGTACAGCCGAAACAACTACCAGCAATACCGTTCGTTCCCAGACATTGACCGATGTGCCGCTGCCGGTTGAGAACTATCAGAGCGCGCCGTTGCTGAATCCCGGCGTGGTGCGTGGGTTGGACGGAGTGGACCACCAGAAAGGAGCCCGCGCAGGTCAGAGCAGCTACACAGTCAACGGTGTGGACATCACAGATCCCGTCACTGGCAACCTCGCTTTCGACATCCCGCTCGAAGCGGCGGCAAACGTAAGAACCGAAGAGAACCCGTACTCGGCGGTGTTTGGCCGGCTTACCGGCGGTGCGACCGATCTCGAAACCAAAGGCGGCAGCAACAAATTCAAAGTCACGGCCGCGCGCATCTTTCCAACTTTTCGCAACACATTCACTGGCGCGATCGATTCGTTTCGCCCGCGCGTCACCTTTAGCGGTCCGGTCGCCCGCGATCGTCTTTTCTTCCTGCAGTCCCTTGAGTACCGCTTCACGCGCACTCGCGTGCCGAGCCTCAAAGCCCCGGGGGACGAGTCGACTTCTGAGAACTTCAGCTCGTTCACGCAGTTCGATCTCAACCTCAACAAGGCTAACAGCGCCAAATTCGTCGCGTCATTTTTTCCAGAGAAAGTACGCTTCGCCGGACTCAACACTTTCAATCCGCAGCGGACGACACCGAATACGAAGCAGCGAGGGATGCTCTTCTCGATCTCCGAGCAGGCAATCTTCAAGGACGCTTCGTTTCTCTCTTCCACATTAAGCTACAAGACCTTTGACCTTGACGTCTTCGGGCAGGGGACGCGACCGCTTGAGTTGTTGCCGGAAGGCAACACCGGTAACTACTTCGCCGACATCCGC
>JBDUCC010000057.1:0-14272 GCA_040003675.1 bacterium
GGTTTCAGCTTGACTTCAAACACAGTTGCTACCGCGAGGTGGTACTGACCTCATGACACTGCAATGAGTGAGATTTGACAGTGTGGTATTCACTCCCTTGATTGTGGATAGTTGTGGCACATGCGCCACACGTTAACGTTGGGCAGTGTCAATTACTGAAGAGTGGATATCGGCACGATCATTGCTCATTAATTGCGCTCGCTTTTTGAAGCGAATAGGGACAATAGTTTCTTGATCAAACAAACCACTTTAGGTTCATCAGTGGAAACCGCGGGCGTCGGTCTGCACACCGCGGTGCCCGTAAAAGTACGGCTGACTCCAGCGCCGCCTGATACCGGCTATGTGTTTCGTCGCACCGATCTAGGCGGCTTTGAGATTCCCGCAACGGTCGAGTCGGTGGCACATTGCGGTTACGCGACCACTTTGATGCGCACAGGCGTGATGCTCTCGACAGTTGAGCACTTGCTGTCGGCGCTGCGAGGTCTGGGCGTCGACAACGTTTATATCGATGTGGACAACCTGGAGATTCCCATCCTCGATGGTTCCGCCGAAGTTTTTGCGGAAATGATCGAGCAGGCCGGCATCGTCCAGCAGCCGCTGGCTCGCCGCGCGCTGCTCGTGCGTGAAAAGGTTTCGTTCCAAGAGGGAGATCGGCGCATCAGCGTCGAGCCCGGCGATCATTACGAGATTGATTGCTTAATCGACTTCCCTCACCCGCTGATCGGAGTGCAAAAGTTTTCACTGCACTTGAGCGACGGCGCCTTCAGTCGGGAAATAGCGGCGGCCCGCACGTTTGGTTTTACCGATGAAATTGAAGCGTTGCGGCGCGCGAATTTGATTCGCGGCGGTTCGCTGGAAAACGCCATCGTGCTGACGCCAACGGGCATGCTAAATGAAACCGGGCTGCGCTTTCGCGATGAGTTTGTGCGGCACAAGATTCTAGACATCATCGGCGATCTTGCGTTGTTGGGAATGCCGATCGTTGGGAAGGTTGTCGCCGAACGCAGCGGTCACATCATGCACGCCGGCTTAATGTCGAAACTTTTGCGCATTCGCTCCGCCTGGGACATTGTCGATATGCCTGAAAGACAAGTCCAAAGTCCAAAGTCCAATGTCCAAAGTCTTGTTTCGGCGACTTGAGTCAGCCAATGTCGCAGGTCTTTAGACTTCGGCCTTTGGTCTTTGACTTTGATCTTCGCTCTTCGGTCTTCGGTCTTCGACTTTGGACTTGGACCTTGGACTTGGACTTTGGACTTTTTTACAGCCCGCTCCGAACAATGTCGTGAAGCCTGAGCAATCCCACACAAACTCGATCCCTATCAACCACCGGCAGCACTGAGATCTGGGAACTGCGCTCCTCCATTAACCGCAAAGCGTCATAAGCCAGCAGCGTGGGTTCAGCGACAACCGGATCCCTGGTCATGATCTGATCGCACTTCAGACTTTCGAGTGGTCCATGGTCCAAACGCTGGATGGCTCGCCGCAAATCGCCGTCGGTAATCACGCCTGCCAGGTGGCCGGCATCATCAATAACATTCACCGCACCCAGCCCGCCGTCGCTGATTGCCTTCACGATTTGTAACCACTCAGCACTTAAACCAATGGTCGGGTTCTTGCCACCGCTGTGCATTAGATCCGCAACTGTCAGGGTGAGACGTTTGCCCAACTGGCCCGCTGGATGATTGATCGCAAAATCGTTCGGCGTCAGTCCTTTCACCTGCATCAGCGTAAGCGCAAGCGCATCACCAATCGCCAGCGCCACGCTGGTGCTGGTTGTAGGCGCAAGATTTAGCGGGCACGCCTCAGCATTAACTGAGGCATCAATAATCGCGTCGGCGCGACGGGCCAGCGTTGAGTTAGGATTACCAACCACCGCGACAATAGAAACTCGGCGCCGCCTGAGGTAAGGCAGCAACTGGACCAGCTCGTCTGTTTCGCCGCTATTGCTCAAAATCATCACCACATCTTCGGGATTGATGATTCCGATGCCGCCGTGAAGCGCATCCGACGGATGCAGGTTGATTGCGGCCGAGCCGGTGCTGGTCATAGTCGCCGCAATCTTTTGCGCGATAATGCCGGACTTTCCGACACCGAGAATAACGATCTTCCCCTGGCAAGCGACGAGCAGACCGACTACCCGCTCAACTTCCGTCGCATTTAAGCGCGCGGCTGTGTCTGCAATTGCCTGCGACTCCAGGCGAAGTACATCAACGACCCGTGAAAAGTGGCTCTTGTTATCCATTCGCGACAACTTGATATACGACTGTGCGCAACTTTTGCAAGCGGCTGTAATCGGATAAACCGTGGGACGATAGTGAGGACGCTGGTATTTCTGTGCTTTTATTGCGACAACTGCCAGCTCAATTCGTAATACCGTAGACAGCCGAATGAGCGCTGGGCTATAGTGCGCGTTCTCTGAACTCTATCTGAATTTATGTTAAGGAACGCAAAATGGGCATACTGAATTTTTTGCCGCGCGAGGAACAATACTTCGATCTGTTCATTCAGATGACGTTGTACATCTCATCGGCTGCGCGTGAGCTAAAGGAGATGCTTGCCGACAAGAATCGCGATTACGCGGAGTACGCTCGGCGTATAAAGGGTCTTGAGCACGCGTGCGACGAGTTGACGCACAACATTTCGACCAAGCTGAATAAGTCGTTCATTACACCGTTCGACCGGGAGGACATTTACCTGATGTCGACGGCGCTCGACGACATTGTCGATCTGATTGACGATGCAGCCCGGGCGATAATCATTTTTGATGTGCATGAGATTACCGACTACGCGCGCGATTTTGCGGATGTTATCGAACGCATGGCGGAGCAATTGAAAGATATCGTCGCGACGCTCAAACGACCGAAAAACGTGACGCAGCGGTTGGTTGAAATTCACCGGCTGGAAAATGAAGGCGATGACATTTACCACGCAGCCATCGCCGAACTCTTCCACGACGAACACGATGCATTAACTGTGCTGAAATGGAAAGAGGTCTACGAAAAACTCGAGGCGGCAGTCGATCGTTGCGAGAATGTCGCTAACATTATCGAAAGCGTTATCATCAAACACACCTAGTACTCGAAACCTACAAGATGACAACGACTGCTTCCTTCGCCATTTTCATCATCTTCGTTGCACTGATCTTCGATTACACGAATGGCTTTCACGATGCCGCAAATTCTATCGCCACCGTAGTTTCGACTCGCGTGCTGTCGCCGGCCCTCGCCGTGGTGTGGGCCGCGTTATTTAACTTCATCGCTTTCGCGATACTTGGAACGGGTGTAGCCAAGACAATCGGGGGCGACCTCGTCCGCATCGAACTGATTGCTGCCGACGCACGCTTATACATGCTACTCGCAGGCGTCATCGGCGCAATCGTTTGGAACTTAATCACCTGGTATGTCGGACTTCCAACTTCAAGCTCACATGCCCTCATCGGGGGCTACGGTGGCGCCGCCATTGCTGCTTACGGCAGTTTCGTCGGCATACTCAAACCTGAAGGCTGGATCAAGACTGTAATCTTTATCGTTGCGTCGCCTGTCATTGGAATGTTCCTGGGCTTCTTCCTGATGGTGGCGGTGCACTGGATTTTCAGGCGTTCATCCCCGCGAAACGTCGACAAGATCTTTCGTCGCGGACAACTGATGTCGGCTGCCGCGTATTCGCTCGGACACGGCGGTAACGACGCACAAAAAACAATGGGCATAGTTACCGCAGTCCTTGTTGCCGGCGGACTTCTGGGATCCGGCCCCGGTGGTAAATTGCCGGAAATTCCCTTATGGGTGGTGCTAATGGCCCACGGAGCAATCGCACTTGGCACGCTCTCGGGAGGATGGCGCATCGTTCATACAATGGGTTCCAAAATAACGAAGCTCAAACCAGTAGGCGGCTTTTGCGCCGAGACTGCCGGCGCAATCGCTCTCTTTGGGGCAACGCTGGCCGGGATTCCAGTTTCAACCACGCACACTATCACCGGCGCGATTGTGGGCGTGGGCTCTACCCGGCGGCTGTCAGCAGTTAAATGGGGGGTGGCCCGAAGAATTGTCTGGGCGTGGGTCTTGACGATCCCGGCTGCTGCAACAATCGCTGCAGTGGTATTTTTTGTTTCTCACGGCATTCACCGCATCGTTCAGTAAGACTGGTGTCCGATAACTTTAGTTTGTCGCGGCGTTACGAAAAGCTAAATTAGCTTGTCGGACAGCAAACTGCCCACCGAAATAACCCTCAATAGCGAGCCAGCATGACGCTGTGCTATCTTTTCGTGCTCCCTATTTGCCCGCGTAGCTCAGTGGATTAGAGCGCTCGCCTCCGGAGCGAGAGGTCGCAGGTTCGACCCCTGCCGCGGGTACCACCTCCCCCAGTTTCCGGTCGTAAAATCATGTCGCCTGAGCTTCTGAATCAAAGTGACCAGCGTCGGACAATTCTCGTTGTCGATGACTTCGACGATACCCGGCTTCTCTTACGAACCTGGCTGCGTAAAAAAGGATATCGCGTGGTGGAAGCGGAAAACGGCAACGAGGCCATCGCGAAAGCACGGGACATCGAACCCGACTTAATAATCATGGACGTTGAAATGCCCGAGCTGGATGGCCTGTCAGCGACGCGTAAGATTCGCCTGCTAAAAGATTCGACAGAGCTGCCCATCCTTGCGGTGTCTGCCTACGGCGCGGATCTGTTTCGGCAGCAGGCACTCGATGCCGGCTGCAACGAGTATATGTCCACCCCTTTCGAACCCGACGAACTCGAAAAACTTATCCACTCGCTGCTCAAGTGACGCCGATGAAAATCGGCAACGAAACCAAACAGGACTAACCGTTCTATGCGCTTTTCGTTCGCAACTGCTGATTCAAAATCCTTACCGCTAACTGTCCTCTCGCTGCCTTTATTGCTGGTTTGTGTGCTCCTCTATCCGCTGGGAGAGGGGTTATGGGAGAGGGGCGTAGGCACGGCTAACCCCCCATCGCGACCCTCCCCCAAAGAGACAGGGAGTCAGGAGGGAACTACTCAATGTTCGCTTAACTTATCCCAACTTCCCGCGAGTCCCGAATTATTCGGCTTCCAGCTCGGAATGACCCGCGAACAAGTGAAAGCTCGCGTTAGGCAAATCGATTTTGGTCCTACCGACGACCTGGGAGTTTCAAAGACAACTATTAACCCAAATTTTTTCCCTCGTAAGGACCCGACGAGCTTCGTCGATCTCAGGACAATTTCTTTCAATTTCCTTGATGACCGCATCAGTTCCTTGTGGTTTGGCTACGAGAGGTCGTTCAAATGGCGAACGGTACCTGACTTCGTGGCCGGAATTTCGCAATCACTACGCTTGCCAGACGCCTGGGCACCCTGGAAGACGCGCGGCAGTCGAATCCGCTGTGCTGATTTCCACATTACTGTATCCACACTTGCCGGCGGAGCGAGCTTTCATCTGATTGATGACACGGCGGAGCAAACAATAGCGGCACGCCGCCTGGCGAAAGATCAGGAAGCGATGGCCCAGGCGGAAGGCGAGACTGAAATCATAGCCGACAAGGGACGCCGGGTTTATTATGCCGGTGGCTGCCTGCCCGCGAATGGACTGAAAGAAACTGATCGCGTTGTTTTTAAGACAAAAGAAGAGGCTGAAAAGGCAGGATACACGGTAGCAAAAGATTGCCAATAAGTTTGACTTTAGTGGCACAGATTTTAGTCTGTGGCCTCTTACGAAGCACAGACTAAAGTCTATGCCACTCCAACTCTGAAAAGGAGCCCCAGGATGATAAAAGAATTTCGTGAGTTTATTGCGCGTGGCAACGTTATCGATTTAGCGGTCGCAGTAATTATTGGCGCGGCCTTCGGCAAGATCATCACTTCGCTGGTGGAAGGAATCATCATGCCGCCCATCGGTCTACTGCTTGGTGGCGTAGATTTCGCAAATCTGTTTATCGATATCTCGGGGAAAAACCCAGCGTCTCTTGCTGACGCGCAAGTCAGGGGCCTGCCCGTAATTGCTTATGGCGTTTTCCTCAACGATGTCATTAGTTTCTTAATCATCGCCTTCGTGATCTTCTTGATTGTTAAAGCCCTCAACAAGCGCAAGCAGGAAGAAGTAGTTGAACTAACGAAAGAGTGTCCTTACTGCTTCTCTTCGATTCACATCGAAGCGACAAGGTGCTCGGCGTGTACTTCTCAAGTGCCGGCTGCTTAAGTGATCAGTACTAGTGTACCAGGAAGCTTAGGTCAGTTTTTTTTCCTTAAATGCGCGAATGTCCAAAATGTGAGAGTTGCTTCGAAGACGACGTAGAGGTTTGCCCATCTGACGAGGTGAAGACTAAGCAAACCTTGCCGGGTTCACGATTGCTGTCGTCTCGTTATCTGCTCGAAAAACGTTTGGGACGCGGCGCCATGGGCCAGGTTTATTTGGCTCGCGATCAAAATCTCGTAACCCGTCGCGTAGCCGTTAAGACGGTCCGGCCTGACATACTCAACGACGAAGACTTGCAGGAGGGCGAAGCCATTGCGCGCTTTGAACGCGAGGCGCGCGCGGCTGCTTCAATTCGGCATCCAAACGTTGTTGACGTTACTGACTTTGGCAAGAGCGCGGACGGCGTCTTCTTTCTGGTGATGGAGTACGTAGACGGCGAAAGCCTTTATCAATTGCTGCGACGCGAAGGTACTCTCGATCTGCAACGGACGGTCACTATTCTCGGTCAGGCGGTAGCGGGCGTGGAAGCGGCACACGACGAAGGCATACTGCATCGCGATCTTAAACCTGCGAATATTTTCCTAATGCAAAAGCGCAGGCCGGCAGGCAGCAGCATGGCGGACGGCTTCGTCAAGGTTGGGGACTTCGGCCTGGCCAAGATCGTTAGCGCAGACCGCTCGGAAGAAGCTTCAGAAACCGGGCCACAGTCACGCGGCATAATCGGCACGCCTGAATACATGGCGCCGGAACAGATGCAGACCGGCGTTACGCTCGATACTCGCGCCGACATTTACGCTTTGGGAGCGATTGCCTATCACATGCTGGGCGGACGTCCCCCGTTTATCGGCGACCTGACACAACTTGTCGCGCAAAAGCTAATGCAGGCGCCGCCGCCGTTGTCGACGCTGCGGTCAGACATCCCGGCTGAAGTTGAAAAGGCGATTATGCACGCGCTCGAGCGTGAGCCGCAGGCGCGTCCGCAAAATGCCGCCGAGTGGTTTGAGGAAATGAGTGCTGCCGGTAGAAAGCTACCGGAGACGCCGCAATCCAGCGACTCTCCCCTGGTCGTTATGGCGCCTCAAGGCTCTGAGGTTTACGTCGACGACGAACGTCATGGCAGCGTAGGCCGCTCCGGACGCGTTGTGTTGCGTTCAATAGTTCCGGGCCAACACGTGCTTCGCGTTGCGCGCGCTGGTGAAGTTGACGACGAACGAATCATCGAAGTCAGGGACGACGGCATCGAACAAATTATCCAGGCCCAGTTTAAGAGCGCGGCGGGAAGCGAGCATCTTTCGCCATCGCGTGGCGGCAGTTTGGATAGCCGAACCGGGAGCGCCGTCAGCGCCCCGCACGTGGTCGCGTGCACGCAATGTGGTTCGCGGTTCGCGGAAGGAATAAAGTTCTGCGGACGCTGCGGGAATCGTTCGTTTGAAAGAGTGAGCACTTCTGAACTGATTAAAGACGCAGCCGGCACTCGACCAACTCCCGCTACCGGAACCGTAGCTTGTCCGCGTTGCCAAAATCAATATCCTGCCGGCATACGTTTCTGCGGTAAGTGCGGCATTCCCATTGGCGCAGCAGCGCTTGATTGGCGCCCGCCGCGTTCCGTTGAGGTTGTTTGCAAAGCTTGTGGTACCTCGTATGCGCCAGGAACGAAATTCTGTGGCCGCTGCGGCAAGGCTTTGGCGTAAGCGGAACGCCTTGTCGTGGGTCGACGAATACAGAACCGGAAGCGATAGCGATCGGGTCTAACTTGCAATAAACCACAACTTTAAGAATCGCCAGGAACACTAGGTTTCGACGAGAGTTCTCTCAACCCTTCCCGAACGCAGTCGCCACTGCTCCCGGTTCTGTATTCGTCGACCCACGGTACCTACCTTTGACCTCCCAGCCTTTGAGCCTCTCCGTCCTTTCCCTATAATGCTTGAGTTCTTTTCTTAGTCACCAATCGTTGTAGTTCGTTTTCGCCGACCGCCTTCAACAGATGAAACGTTGCCCCAGTTGTAATCGCACTTACACCGATGCGTCACTGAATTTCTGCCTTGAAGACGGCACGCCGCTCGTCAGCGACTCAGGACAGAAAGCAGATCCCAACGCCACCGTTAGATACGATATCCGCGACACCAATCCGCCTAAGACTGAGATTTATCCGTCCCTGCCGCACGCGAGCACCCCGCCTGCGTCCGCTTCGCCACCAGCTGAAGCGGCAACACCACCGCTCGCTCCGGCAGCGCCACGGCAGCTGTGGGCGGCGCCGCCCGCATCGCTTCCGGGCGTGGAAGCGCGGAAGAAATCAAGCGCAGTCTGGTGGATTGTGGGGGGCATAGCGATCGTGGGGGTCATTGCTATCGGTCTGGTGATCATGTTGTTAGCCCTCGCCAGCATGGGTTCGAATAGCAACAACAGCAACAACACAAATACCAATGCACGCATCACTAACCGGAATACGAACATCAATGCGAATTCCAACCGGAACTCAGCAAATATAAATTCCGAAGCCAACCTGCCGCCACTGGTTACCGACGATTTCTCGGAAGCGAAATGGCCCACCGGCAACTACGAGTTTGGCGAAATCCGGTACGACAACGACGAGTACCACATGCGCTCAAAGGAGAAGACCTACCTGGTTATGTACGCGCCGTCGAGTGAATACGACACCGGCAACGCCAACATTAAGGTGACTGTGCGCAGCGTTGATGGCACTCCGTCTTCTACCGGCTACGGCCTAATCGTGCACGGTGAAAGATCGAAAGCCGGTGAGTTGGAAGATTATGCGCTGTTGATCTACAACGGGACTGATCCGCAGTACGAAATTATTAAACACAAGGGCGGTCAACAGACGACCGTTGTGCCATGGGCAAAATCGAGCGCAATTCGCAGCGGCACCAGCACGAATCAACTTGAGGTGCGTACACGCGCCTCGGAACTTTCGTTCTACATCAACGGCCAATACGTCGATAAGATTACGGATACCGAAAACTTCAAGCGTGGTCTGGTGGGCTTGTACACCAGCGACACAACGGAAGTGGCCTTTGACGACCTCGAGATCAAAAGATAGTCCAAGGTTCAAAGTCCAAAGTCCAAGTCTCCTTAACCGAACGGACTTTGGACTTTGGACGTTGGACTTTGGACAAACCGATGCAAGTCAACCTAAAAGTATTAGCCGGCCCTTACAAAGACCGCGTCTTTTGCTTCACTCAACCTGACACTTTTCTCATCGGCAGGACCAGCGACTCGCACCTCTATCTTCCCGACGATCGGTTCTTTTCTCGTCATCATTGCCTACTCGAAATTTCGCCACCCCACTGTTTACTGCGCGACTTGGGCTCGACCAACGGAACGTTTGTAAACGGGCGCAAAGTTTCGGAAGCCGCGTTGGAGAATGGAGATCAAATTCAGGGTGGTGAAACGGTATTGCTGGTTGAAGTGGTTTCGGGTGGAGTGGCGGAAGACTGCCAGCCAAATGCGGGCGCCGCAAAACCAGTGCTCTTGGCTGTACAGTGCTTGAACTGCGGGCGCAGCGAACAGGTGCAGGTTGCGACTGCGGATGAGCACCTAACTTTTTTGTGCGAAGACTGCCGCGCGGAACTCAGAAACACCCCGCAGCCGATTCCGGGTTACGAGATGATTCGCGTTCTTGGTCGTGGCGGCATGGGATGCGTCACGTTAGCGCGCGATCAGAAGAACGGCCGCGCCGTGGCTATTAAGACGCTACTACCCGAGTTTGCGGTTAGCGACAAAGCAATGCGCCGTTTCATGCGCGAAGTCGATGTGGCGGCGGTGCTCAAGCATCCAAACATCGTCGAGTTTATTGATCGCGGCGTGCATAACGGCGTGGTCTATCTGGTGACAGAATTCGTCGACGGCGCCGACGCGGCAAAACTTGCCGATTCACGGGGCGGCCGTTTAAGCCCCGGCGACACAATTTCGATCATCACGCAAGCGCTCGATGCGCTGGCCCATGCGCACGATCACGGCTACATCCATCGTGATATCAAGGATCAAAACATCCTCGTGCGAAGTGTGGGTAGCGATTTGTCGGCAAAGTTAACCGACTTTGGCCTTGCTAAGAGCTTCAAACAATCGGGCATGAGCGGCGTAACAATGGCAGGCGAGATGGCGGGCACGCTTGCCTACATGCCGCCAGAACAACTGAAGAACTTTCGCGACGTGAAGCCCCAATCCGATCTCTATGCCATTGGCATGACGGCGTACAGCTTATTCAGCGGCAAACTTGCGTTGAACATCGGCAGGAAGAGCAGCATGTCGGAGACGATCAAGGCAATTTTCGAACAGCCGGCAATTCCCTTGCACGAGCGCGTGCCTGAACTCTCGCCAATGATTTGCGAGATCGTGGATCGCGCCTTGGTCAAAGAGCCAAGCGAGCGCTGGCAATCCGCTAAAGCCATGCGCAACGCATTGATGCATGCGGGTTGAACTGTATCCTTCGAACTGCTGGCGACAGCTTTCACCAAAAGTAGAAGCTCCATGTGAACTTGCTTTCGGCTCTGCCGCCTACCGTGCGGTAAGCCTATGGCTTACCGGGGGGGCTACTTTCTCCTGAGGCTACGCCTCAACCTTTGTTGCATGGCAGGAGTTTCACGGACAGGCATAGCCTAAAGAATAAACCTCTCACCGGTAAGCCATAGGCTTACCGCAGAGAAAGCGGCAAAGCCAGCTACTGTTTTCGGCGGAGTTTTTTTTCGAAACCATCGCTGATTTGTCAGCATGCCTACATTAGGTGGCGATTTTCACGGCCGTAAAACTTAATTCTTTACATCCCTGGGCCAGCGACCGCATAATACGGGCCCACACCGGCCGAGAGCCGGTGAGCGTGTCTTAGGGGTAACAAAGTTCTGAGTGCTGAGTACTGAGTGCTGAGTTTCAGGGTCAGGCGAGATGACTCTAGCCACGCTGCCGACGAAACTGCCGGCGAGTAGCCCGCACTTGCTAGGAGAACTGCTTATGAGATCCATTTGGAAAGGCCATATTCGCTTCCTGCTCGTCGCGATTCCCGTTCGTATTTACAACGCGATCGAGACCGCCGAAAAAATTCAGTTTAATCAACTGCATCGCGAAGACTATGGCCCAATCGGGTACGACAAGCGCTGTAAGAAGTGTCAGCAGGTCGTCTCGAACGATCAGATTACCAAGGGCTATCAGTACGAGCCGGACCGCTATGCGATCATCGAGCCGGAAGACATCGCCAAGGTGAAAATCAAAACTACCAAAGCGGTTGACATCATCGGCTTCGTCGACAGCGATGAAATTCCGCGGACTTTTTATGATTCACCTTACTACGCCGGCCCGGATGGACCGGTATCAGAAAAGCCTTATGCTTTGTTGCGCGAAGTGATGAAGCAGACCGGCAAAGTTGCCATTGGCAAAGTCGTGCTCCGTGACCGTGAAGATCTGGTCGCATTGTTTCCCCAGGAAAACGGTTTAGTCTTGCAAAAACTTCACTATCCGCACGAGTTGCGAAGCATGAAGGATGTGCCCGAAATTGAAGGCGCCAAGAAACTCGACAAGAACGAACTTAAGCTGGCGACCACACTGGTTGAACAGATGGTCACCACCTTGTCGGAGATCGACACGGCCGATCAGTATCACGAAGCGCTCAAGAGACTTATTGAGTCGAAAATCAAGGGCAAGAAAGTTGTGGAATTTGAGGTTGAAGAACTGCCCAGACTTGATATTATGAGCGCGCTGAAGAAGAGCCTTCAGGCATCGAGCCGCAAACCGATGGTCAGGGCTACCCCGGCGGCGGCGAGCAAAAAGAAATTAACCCTGGTCAAAGGAAAAACAGCGACCGCAGTGAAGAAAAGAAAAGCGTCGTAGCTAAGTAAAGCAAACTGTTAGTTTGCGGCGGCACGCAAGAAATAACGCGACAAAGCAGAGGCCACCCGCAAACAAAAAGAATTTAGGTACGTTAGGCATTCGCAAGCTAACAGTTGTTTTTCGCACGACCGCAAACTAACAGTTTGCTTTACAGTTTTTGATGAACGAAAACAGCAAGAAGGTTTTATCGTTTCCCTCACGTGTTCCCGCGAAAGCGGACTATCAACGCGTCAAGGCCAGCTACTCCGTCCGCGAAATCAAACAACTCTTCGGGCTTAGCGAGCGCACCATCCGGCGCTGGACTGATCAAGGCATCATTCAAGGCACCGCCGGTGCGAACAACGAGCTTAGCTATGACTTTCAGGCGCTGACTCAATTCCGGCGCGTGCGCGAATTGCGCGCGCAGGGCCAAAGCATCCGCCAGATCGAGGCTGAGCTTCAGGGACAGTTGCACCTTTTTCGCGGCGCCGAACGCGGCCGCGTGTCTCGCCTGCTGACGCCGTTCGAGGAAGCATTGTTGCTGCATGAACAGGGCGATGCGACTGCCGCCGAATCGTATCAGGAAGCAATCAACGACGGCGACAACGTCGCCGAAGCGTATTGCAATCTCGGCATTATCAATCTTGATCTGGGCCAGCTTGGCAAAGCGCTCGACAATTTTACCCTCGCGCTAAAACACGAGCCGCGCCATGTGGAGGCGCATTACAACCTCGGCAATCTTTATTACGATGCTGGGGAACTATCCCTCGCCCGCCTCCACTATGAAGCGGCCGCGCAGATCGAGTCGGGCTTCTCTCTCGTCTACTTTAACCTCGCTCTGGTTTATCACCGCATGGGGGATGTCGCGTCGGCTATGGCAGCACTGGAAAAATACAAACAACTTTCGCCGGACGATGAAGAGATTGAGGCCGTTGACCAGTTGCTCAAAGTCATGCAGGAAGCCCGCCTGAATCGTTAATACCTCCATAGCGCTCAAGTAAGAAACCGCCCCTGCTCAGTCCGAAAACCGATTGGCCGCGGACTAACGCAGATGAACGCGGATGGGAGAGGGAATATAGTCGGCAAACTAGCTAAATCACTCACCACCGGTCATTCTCAACCACGATTCACGATTCACGATTTACGTTCCTTATCGCTGGCCCAACACGGCCCATTAGTTTACAATTCGGCCCTCTCCCGGTCGTACGTTAAGACTCGAACAGCCGGAGGTTCCCCTATGTCCCAAATAAAGTGTCGCGTTCTCTGCATTGATGACCACGAAGATACATCCGAGATGATGCAGCTCATTCTGTCTCAGGAAGATTACGAGGTGGTTACGGCCGTCAACGTTAAGGAAGCCATGCAACTGGCGACAAGTTCTGAGTTTGATCTGTACGTGCTGGATAGGCATTTGCCAGACGGCAGTGGGCTTGAGCTGTGCCAGAAGCTAAGTCAGATAACGCCGGGTGTGCCGTGCATATTTTATAGTGGCGACGCTTATGACATTCACCGCTCGGAAGCAATGGCCGCTGGGGCGGACGCCTACGTCGCGAAACCGGATATTGATGGCCTAATTGAAAGCGTTCGGCAATTGCTGGCGGGAAAAGCCTGTGCGGCTACAACCTGACTTTTGTTGGGGCCTGTCGAGCGTTTTCATATCCACGCCAAATCGCAGTGCAAGAAAAGCGGCAGGTCAATGCGGCCTGCCGCTTTTTTTATTCGTTTTATGAATTCTGGTTCCCCTCTCACGCTGGGAGAGGGGTTAGGGGGAGAGGGCCTAGCGCGCCTGAAACCCCCACCCCGAACCTCCGCCACAGCGAGGGGAAGAAAGACAGGTTGAAAGGAGTTTCTATGAATGAAAAAACCACGGTCTTCAAAGGGACATCACTGCTAGCCGTCGCTTTGCTATTTTTCGCCGTTGTCTCAATTGCTATCGGGAAAGCGACCGGGCAGGAGCAAGCAACAGCGAGCAATCACGCTGCGGCTGAGCAGTGGGAGTACCTGGCGGTTGCCGGTCCGAGCACCAGCAACCTTACCCCTAGTGGTAATCCGCGCATGCGCAAGGAGCCGACGGTGCCATTTGCACGTGAGGCATTTGTGTTGGAACAGCATCTCGACAAGCTTGGTGCGAATGGCTGGGAATTAGTGTCGGTAGCCGGACCTCCTACTGATCCTGCTTACTACTTCAAGCGTCGCAAATAGTAGAACTCGTTTGACGTCCGTCTTCCCCTCCCTTTGGGAGGGGTTAGGGGAGGGTGCGAAGCTTGACGCGCACAA
>JBDUCC010000058.1:0-14134 GCA_040003675.1 bacterium
TGGGCGTCCCGCCCGCAATGAGCGCGCAGCGCGAACAATTTGATCACTTAACAATGGATGCTACCGTAACCGGGCGGGCGAGACGCCCGCGGTCCCAGTATAAGAGTTCGCGCCTTCGACCCGCTTAATGCCTTTTGCTTTCTGCTTTCTGCTTTCTGCCTCCTGCCTCCTGACTCCTGTTTCTCAACCTTGCTCCCTGCAAGTTTGCTCGTTAGGATTGGGCCATGCCGTCAACCGTTAAGACCGACGTAATCATCGTCGGCGCTGGGCCAACCGGACTTGCCCTTGCCTGCCAGCTCACCCGGTATCAAGTTGATTTTGTTATCTTCGACAAAAGCGAAGGCGTTACGGCTTACTCCAAAGCTCTCGGCGTTCATGCGCGCACGCTGGAGATTTACGAACAACTCGACCTGGCAGAAAAGGCGGTCGAGCAAGGGACGATTGCGGGCAAAGTGCGCATGCTTCAACGAGGTGAGGTACTTGGCCAGGTTGAGCTATCGAACATTGGAAGCGGGTTGAGCGCCTTCCCGTTCATGCTGGTCCTGGAGCAAAGCCGCAACGAGCGCCTTATGTATGACTGGCTGAAAAATCACAGTCGCGACGTTCGCTGGCAAACCGAGCTGGAAAGCTTTTCGCAGAACGACGCAAGCGTCACGGCCCACGTAAAGACCGGCGGCGGTGAATCTCAGATTTTTGAAGGCAGGTATCTGGTTGGCTGTGATGGACCACACAGTCAGGTCAGACATGGGCTCGGGCTGGCTTTTGAGGGGAGCACTTTTGAACGACTGTTCTATGTGGCTGATGTTCAGATCGATTGGAAGTTTACTCACGACGCACTAACAGTCTGCCTGGCTCCGCACGGTGTTGTCGCCTTCTTTCCGATGCCCGGCGAAAAACGCTGGCGTATCGTCGGCGCCTTTCCCGAAGGACATGAGAAGGACGAGCGGGAGATTCTTTATGACGAGATCGAAGCGCAGATCAAAAAGGAAGCGCAACTCGAGCTGGACATAACGCGCGTCGATTGGTTTTCTACTTACAAGGTCCACACGCGGCACGTCGACAAGTTTTCTTCCGGCAGATGTTTTGTGGCCGGCGATGCGGCGCACATTCACACGCCCGCAGGTGGCCAGGGCATGAACACGGGAATTCAGGACGCTTACAATCTCGCCTGGAAACTGGCGCTGGCTCTTAAACACTCAGCCAGCCCGCGAATTTTAGAAAGTTACAATGAAGAGCGTTTGCCTAATGCGAAACGGCTGACCGCGACTACTGACCGCATGTTCAACCTCGCCGCCGGGAAAGACTGGTTTGTCGCTTTGATTCGCACCACGATATTTCCACCGATGGCGAAATACATTCTGTCGATTGAGGCGGTGCGAAAGAAGTTTTTCATCCTGATTTCTCAAATCGGAATTAGCTATCGCGACAGCTCTTTGAGCATGCACGACACCGGCCCGCACCAGTGCGATGATGATTTTAAAGTCAGGGCCGGCGATCGCATGCCCTATTTTGAACTTGAAGAAAAGTCTATTTACGATTGGGTGCGCGCGCCGAAGTTTCACCTGCTGAAGTTCTCGAATGGTGCAATTACTGACGAGAATTTGAAACTTGCGAGCGAGTACACTGAATTACTTGATCGTCACGTTATTCCGCTTCATCCAAACGTGGCGGAGATTTTCGGCACGGATAAACCGTTCACCGTGCTGCTGCGGCCCGACAACTACATTGGCTTCATCTCGTCGGACACGTCGGGCAGGCCGGTAGCGCAATACTTTGCGCACTTACTCCATCATTAGATAGGGCATTGTACAAAGAGTCGCCCGTGACTGGTGGCTAGTCTCCTTCATACCTTTAGGTAACACTCGCGTCGACCCAATCACGACTCTTTGCAATGATCAAGTGAAGCGTCAACTCCTTGGAGTGCGGCGGCCCGGCGCCGCTTTGGCCCACGCCGGCGAAGCATTCAACTAGGGGGGTCAGATAGGTCAGTCGGACCAAAGCGCTGCCGGGCCAGCGTACTCCAAGGAGTTGATACTTCCACTTGATCCGAGGTTCCTTCAGTCTGTGGCGTTTTTTGATCGACGATTTACGATTCACGATTTACGATTCACGACCCTGACCTTCACACATAAGGAGATTGTTCATGAACACCATTCTTCGGCGCGCTTTTCTCTCATGTCTTGCCTTCACCTTCTTAACTGCATTGGTCGCGTGCGTTGGCCCACAAGGTCCTCCGGGACCGCCAGGACCATCCGGTTCAGGTGGTGGTCCACCCTACGTCTGGGTGTGCACACCCGCCAGCTATCCGAATGCCGGCAGCAATACCCAAGCCGATCTCTATGTCTTCAATGGCGGTTCCGCGAGTGCCAACGTCGCGGTGCACATACTGGACAAGAATGGAAACAACCTTTCGGGCGCCAATATTCCCGGTACCAGTCCAGCTGCAACCTATCCCGGCCAAACCGGTAGCGCCACGGTGCCGGTGGCCGCAGCGAATACGTTGAATGTTAAGTGGCAAACTCCGATCGCCGGTGGTCCAGGATTCGATGGAGTTACAAATGTGGTGACCGCGGTGAGGGTAACTTCGGACCAACCTATCAATGTCGGCTCAAACTTCCAGTGGAGCGGCTTCAAGCCACTCCCCTGCAGCCTGTTGCCGAAATAGAACCGGGACGTTGAGCTCACGCGGTAACGATTACTTCAAAACCAGTCGAGCCTGCGAGACAGATGGTTCAAAACTAACGCTGAAAGCATTCCCTAATTTCAGCCGTTACCTAACGCCGAAAGCGTTCGCTAATTTCAGCGTAATACGCGCTGCCAGGTGCTGCGGCGGAACATGAAGCATAACGAAAGGTCTACCTGATGGCTCGGATGACTGGTCTGGAAAAACGCGAGGCGCCGTGGCATCTGCGTTGGTTCTACAGCACGATGCAGAAAATGTTTGGCAAGGAGCTGACGCCCGTCAAACTGCAAGTGCGTCTACCCGGTCTGGTTTGGGGCAGCATCGCCATGGAAGCCGGACTGGGTCGCAAGCGCAAAGTTTCACTGCGTCACATCCAGTTAGCGAAAGTACGAACCGCTGCGCGAGTGGGCTGCCCTTTTTGAGTGGACATCAATTCTGCGGTCGGCAGAAAAGCAGGACTAACAGACGAGAAACTGCGCGCAGTTATTGACGATGACTTGACTGGCTTCAACGAATTGGAGCGCCTGGTGATTGAACTGGCTGACGCAATGGTTGCCTCGCCCGCGAATGTCTCGGATGAGTTATATGCGCGCTTGCGGAATAAATTCTCCGAGGAACAGTTGCTGCAACTGGCAGCACAGATTGCGTTTGAGAATTATCGCGCGCGCTTAAATCGCGTCTTCGCTGTCGAAAGCGATCAGTTGTATCAGCCCGGCGAAGAAACTTATGGCACTCTTAATTAGATCGACTCATTGTGTAGAGCGGTGTGTCGAGCAGCAGCGAATAGGTTGCGTGACGGGCTTGCCTCAAAAGTGATGGGCTGCTGGCCCGAACTAGGGGCATAGCCCGAGAGTAATTTGATTGCTGTCGGCCGGGCATAGCCACCGCCGCGCATCCGCGGGCGAAGCCCATTTACCGGCTCCGGCGGCAGGTACAATAAAATCCAAAGAACGAAAAAGCCACGAATGCGGATACATAGATATATCGGCGGATGATGCAAGTCATTATGATATCCCTTCGATTAATATGCCTGAGCGCTACGTGGATTTCTGGGAGGGAGAACCGAAAAACACGCTTTCCTGCGCTAGTATTCGTTGGTTGATGCACCCACCTTGATGCTTATCCTTGGCATATTAATCGAACTGATGCGGGTTCACTCGTAAATTATCCTAAATTTCGTGACCCGTTACCAGATGAGCATGGAAAAATCAGCTTATCGAAATAGTGGAAACTACGACAAGATGGGGCGAGAACCTACGAAACGTGCACATACTACAAAAGTCAATTAGCGATCAGTTAACCCCAACTACTCACGGGCCGAAGCGGGCGCGGTATTCGATTGAAACGAGGAAAGCCTTAACCATCTCGGCGTCGGCGAAGTTGCCGTTGAATTGGTTGAGCTTGTTTAACCAGAAAGAGTAGCCGTTGAAGTCTGTGTCCGGAAGATCGTTTGGATTGCGGCGCAAATAGCCAAAATATTGCATCAGCACGAAAGCGCGGTTGAACTCCTGCTGCTTGAAGGTTGTGTTCTCAGCCACGCGCCGCAATGCGCGTGCACGCGCCGACTGGTCAACGGTATTGCCCGCGCCCCCAAATTCATTTATGGCCGCAGTTCGATCGGTGGGTGAGGACGCAACGCCGGCGTTTGTAAACAACGCATCGACAAACTGTGCCGGCGTCAATGTCGTTGGATACGCGATTGAAAAGCGAGACCTTGAAACAAACTCGAGGAAATACGCAACCTTGTTGTTTTCCAACTGCGTCGCCCAGTTTCCGGAGCCAACAATAACGTCTAGATCGATTTGCCGGCTGTCGGGTAAGAACTCCTCAAGTCGTAACGGCACCGGCGTGCCTGGCAAATTGCCATAGGCTGCTTTGTATGTGCGATAGACCAGATAGCCGGTTTCCTGGAACTCAATGGAAAGAAAGAACGCTGCTGAAACATTGATGCGCTTATTATCGATGCACTGCTGGTTAGTCCCGCACGAATTGATGTCATTGGTCCAGTAAGCGAAGCCGAGCGAATCAGGCTCACGATTCAGAAAATCGAGATAGTGCTGGCGCACAAAGAAGTCTGAAGTGTCGATCGGGTTCGAGCCGTTTGTCGCATCGTTGTCTTTGATGGTGACCGTAGTTTTTGCCGGTGATCCAACTGTGATGTTGCTGCCGGCGCTGGTTAGCGTTACAAAAAAGCTCTCGTTCCCTTCTGCATAGGAATCATCAATGAGCGGGATCGAGATCGTTTTGAAAGTTTCGCCGGCGGCAAAATCCAGGGAGCCCAGGGTCGCTTCATAGTCACAACGTGACGAAGCGGCGCCGGTGTTAACAGCGCTGCAGTTGATTGCGGCAGAGTCGCTGGTGGCAAAGCTCACCTTAGCGGATGCTGAGGTATCGCCCAGTCGCGTTACCTTCACAACGGCTTCTCTGGTGCCTTCAGCTACGAGGTTTGTGGCCGAGCTAAACTGAAAACTGCTTCCTGCCGCGCTGGTTTGAAACTGTCCGCGTATCTCGCCCGGAACAAATGTGTTGCTGTGAACGTCCGCGTAGAGCAACCCATTCTTCAGATTTTGCACATCGTTAACTGTTAAGGTGATCTCGAAATCGCTGAACTCACCTTGCGGGAGTGGAAACAGCACCGGCGCGATAACACCGGCAGCACCTGGTCCATGAATATGTGCCACCGTTTCAGCGCTCGAGAGGCCATTGAAGTTTAGCGAAACGCGCGCAGTAGTTTCATCGGGACTAAGCAGCAGCGTGGCGGTGCCGGTAGCCGTCGAGTTGTTGGGCGGTATTTCCTGAGCGCCATTCAGGTGCGCCACGTAGAGCGTCGGTTGGTTACCCGAGATTTCGTAGACAGCGCCGTTAGTGTTTGAAACGACGAAGACGTTGCCATTTGGACCGGTTTGGATATCAGTCGCGATGCCAAAATCCTTTCCGATCAGCAGCGATTCACTCTCGGTGATGTCAAACTTGTCGGTGTTGTCTGCCACCAGATCGAGGAGACGGGAATCATTGAAAGAGAAATGCAAACGATCAGACGTTAGTTTGAACCGGAAGAGATAACCGCCAGAAAGAAACGTGCGACCAGCGCCGACCAGCATGTCTCCTTCAAACTGCGGCCCCAGTTCCCTGCCCTGCACAAATCCCATGGCCGCGGGTGCCAACGCATACTTCCAACTGAATTCCGGATCGTTATAGTGAGCGCCGGGCAGCATGTATAGTTGGGCGAGCGCGCCTGAGGGCGTGTCCGCAATCAAGGAAGGCGGCCAACGCAACTGTTGCAAATTTCCTGCTCCGTATGTTGACTCAATCGACTTGAATTCGCCGACGCGATTAACCGGACCCATGGTTTGGACCCAGCCATTATTCGATCCGGCAGTGACGCGATTCATTTCGTCAAACGCATCGTCACCGTTTTCCTGGTTCCAAAGATTTCCCGACAGTGGATCGAAAGCCAACCCAAAACCATTGCGAACACCGTAGGCGTAAAGCTTCTTAATGTTCGCAGCAGCCTGACCCGTAAGACTTGTCGATACGTCGTAAAAAGGGTTGTCGGCCGGCGTCGAACCGTCGTCATTGAGACGAAGCACAAAACCAGTCAGGTGCGCATCATCCGGTTCTGGACCTCCATATTGATCGTCAGGCACCGGACCGAGTTGGTTGTTTTGCAGAAAGCCGCGACGGCCATTGTCGCCCATCAGAATGTAGAGCTTGCCATCAAAACCAAAACGCAATACGCCGCCATTATGATTGCCTCGAAGCGATTGGCCGGCGTCGGCCTGGTAGGAGCGCAGCTTAATGAGGTTGCGGTCAAAGACGAGGGTCGAACCGTTCCAGGAATAACGATCGACGCGATTTCCCAGCAACGCAACATCGGCGAGATTGGTGGAATCAGCTCCGGTACTGCTTTCAGTCCAAAAGAGATAGACGAAATGATTGAATGCGAAGTTGGGATGCAAAACGATGCCCAGCAGGCCTCGTTCTGAGGCACTGTTAACGGCGAGATCCAGCGGCGTCCCTTGTATCGCGCCGTTCATGACAAACTTGACCTTGCCGGTGTCTTTCTCAATCACGAAAAAGCCATTGCCGAAAAGCGCGAGGCCGGTTGGCTGGCTGAGTCCGCTGATAACGGTTTGAACTGACAGATTCGGATCCAGCATCGCGGGCCCCGACGACTGCGTGGTCACCTGCGTAGTTATGGTCACAGAGTTGTCGCTCGTGTCGGGGTCAAACTCGTTAGCGGTGACCGACGCCGTGTTGTTGATCTGGCCAATCGCTTGCGGCGTAACCAGGAGGCTTGCAATCGCCGAAGCGCCAGTCGGAATGTTGCCGAAGTTGCAGGTAATGGTTGTTGTTCCTGAACAAGGCGTGCCCTGTGTCGAACTCGCGGAATTGAGAGTTATGCCTGCAGGAAGCGTGTCCGTCAGCACGACGTTCGTAGCCGGCGACGGCCCTTTGTTCGTGACCACGATTCTGTAGGTTAGATTCGTGTTGACGATGGCGGGATTGGGTGAAGCTGTTTTCGTTAGCGCCAGGTTCGCGCTGGTCGGGCCGGCAACAATCAACGACACTGAAGTATTGTGTTGCAGGTTGCCGCTGGAAGCACTGATGGTCAATGTGTAGGTCCCCGGTGGCGTCGAGGACGTTGTAGTTATTGTCAACACGGATGACTTCGCATTTGCATCCGGGATGTTGATGGAACTCGGATTGAATGCGCTGCTCGCATCAGCAGAGAGTCCCGACACGCTGAGAACAACGTTGCCGGTGAAGCCTCCCGCAGGAGTGACGGTGATGGTGTAGGTGGTCGAGTTTCCCGGATTAACAGTTTGTGAAGGTGGACTTGCGCTTACCGCGAAATCAGCAGCGGGCGTGGCGTCTGAGATCTTAACAATAAACACATCGCTCGCTCCGCCGGCGTTTGCGGGCTGAAATGGGGCGACTGTGGGAAAGTTGTTTGAAGCCGTGTAGCCCGTAACGTAAGCGTTGCCTGCCGAGTCCACCGCGATGTTGCCGCTGAAAGTTGTGGTGCTGGTGAAGTCTTCATTCAGGCTACCGCCGAGATAAGTAGAGTAGAGGAGACCATCGCCCGCCGTATTGAGCTTAGTGATAAACGTATCGGTGCCGCCGCCGTTGGAAATTTGCAACGGGATGGCCGTGGGAAAATTTGTCGAAGCGGTGTAACCGGTAACGTAAGCATTCCCCGCCGAATTCACGGCGATGCCGGTAGCGCGATCATCTCCGCTGCCGCCGAGATACGTCGAATAGGCTCTTGCGCCAGAAGAAGTAATCTTTGCAATGAAGGCGTCGAAGCTTCCGCCCTTGGCTGCCTGCGCCGGGTTCAAGAGCGGAAAGTCCGTGGAGGTGGTTTGACCGGCAATATAGAGGTTGTTGCCTGAGTCGATGGCCAGTCCGTATCCTTTATCATCGCTGCTCCCGCCGAGATAACTACAGAACACCAGCGAGGCCGCACCAGAGGCGTTTGTATCAATCCTTGCGACAAACGCGTCGAAGCCACCGCCTAAGGAATTCTGGAATGCTGTCGCTGTCGGAAAGTCCTGCGAACTGGAATAACCGATCAAATACGCGTTGCCCGAATTATCGACGCGCACGCTGCTTCCCCGGTCTGTGCCTCCGCCCCCAAGCAGAGTCGAATACAACAAACTGCTTCCGGCGGGATTAACCTTAACGAGATAGGCATCCGTATCGCCGGCGACGAACGACTGGTAAGCACTTGGCGTGGCTGGGAAGCCACTCGATCGAGTGCCCCCCGTCACATAAGCATTGCCAAGGGAGTCCGCCGCAACGCCAACAGCCGAGTCGTTCTCTCCACCTCCGAGGAATGTGGAATAAGCGAGACTGTTTCCCTGCGGATTGAGTTTCAAAACAAACGCATCGAAGTCTCCGCCCCGATAGGTGGTCGCAAAAGCGCCTGGGGTGGTGGGGAAGTTGATCGAAAGCGCATCCGCGCGGCCCACGATATAGGCCGCGCCGCTGGTCTTATCAACGAAGATTGCGTCGCCGCGATCATTGCCAGCCCCTCCAATAAAAGTTGAATAGAGAATGCTGCCGCCGGTGGGATCGAGCTTAGTAACAAACACGTCTTCCAAGCCGGCAGTCGCGGATTGGTAGGGACTCTGCGTTGGGAAAGTGATGGACCCGGTCGTACCTGTGATGTAGATGTTGCCGCCGTTGTCAATGTCAATGCTGCTCCCTGAGTCGGTGCCGCTGCCGCCCAGGTAGGTTGAATAAACGAGCGTTGGATCGATTACCAGGGCATGGTCCTTGTCGTATGCGCCAACCTCAAATCCTATTTCGCCTCCCCGGTGGATTACGAAACGTCCGTCAACCGCGACGCGCCGGCCATTCAGATCCTGGTAAATCACAGGCCTGTGTTGTCGTAGTTCGCCACCCTTCAGCTTTAGAACCAAATCACCTTGATCATCGATTACTGCTTTGGCTCCCTCACAAACCAACCTGATCAAACCGGGATCTGCGCCCGGTGCAACTTCAAAGTCGTATTCGAGTTGCTTTTGATTTCCGTAATAGCTGAGATTGATTCCGGGATAAATCGCTTGGTAGCGGACCCGGCGAAAGGTTGGCACGTTCGTCTGCCAGCCACTGGCGTTTCTACCGATAAAATAATTCTTAACGCCAGGAAGTTGGTCAGTCCCGTTCGCGAGCGCTCGAGGATTTGCGCCCTTCAGCGTCATGCGCAAGACAGATACCTGTTCGTGCCTTTTCCTGGCTGCAACCTGCTGCGGCAAAACAGCGGAAGTTTGCAATGCCGGAAAAGAAAAGACGGCTTCAGTCGACGTCAAGAAGACGTTATAGCCGGACCCACGCGCAATGAATTTCACCTGTGGATTCGCCTGCCCACGATTAGGCTCAAAACTTAGCGGTAGGTTCCCAGTAAGAACGCCAGGTGAAATGGATGGTTTGAATTGTTTGTTCAGCCGAGCGGCCGATGATTTGCTAGTCGGTGACGATGCGTTGTTCTCACTGACGTGCGCCTCCTGATGAGTGTGCGTTTGAGGACGCAACGCCGGCACACCCAGCGCCAGGAATGCCAAAAACAGCGTTAGGGCGATGTGGATATGTCTTGTTCGCAATTTGCTTTTTTGCATTAATCGCCCGGTAAGCTTAGCGTGGCGGCCCATTATACCTTGAGACCATGTTTGTTAAGACGCGTCGTAATGACTAAGGGCCGAGATGGGTGAACACTATGCTTGTTCAACCATACTCGGCCCTCAGGAATCTCACGCGCGATTTTCAGCTCAGGAAGCCAAGATTCTGCGGCGCGAAGTTGGATAGATTGGGAAACACAGTCGGCACGTCGGCCGGTGCAAGTCCATACCACGCTGCCAGGGTAGCGGCAAATTGATCTGTTGAGGTAGTCGGAATCCACCTGCCCCGGTTGTCTGTATCATCGGGACCGCCAAGCGCGAGGACGGGATGCGTCCCGTAAAACGCGCGACCATTGACTGCGCCACCCATAATGAAAGCGTGGTTGCCCCAGGCGTGATCCGAACCCACCGCTGCCGCGCCCGACCCTGACGGCTGCAAAGTCCTCCCGAAGTCAGACTGCGTGAAGGTTGTAACTTTGTCACTTATTCCCTGTGCGACCATTTCGTCGTAGAACGCTTTCATCGCCTGACTCAACTGAGTAAAGTTATTTCCCTGATTGCCCGTCAACGTCGAGCTCGTTTGGTTTGTATGGGTGTCGAAGTTCCCCAGGGTGCAGAAGAAAATCTGGCGCTTCATGGTGATTCCGGCGAGATCCCTAACCTTGATTAGTTTGGCAATTTGTTTTAACTGATTACCAAGCGACGTGACGGGAAATACCGCAGTCAGCGCGGGGTCACCCGCCAAATTCAATGCCGCATCCGCAGTCAATGCTCCATTCGTAGTATCGCTCGCCCCCTTTATAAGGAATGAATTGTTATCCATTCCGAGTAAGGCGCGATAGCTGCTGCCGGCGGTGAATGGATTCGCCAAGGCCACACCATTGGTCCAGTTCAAGTTAAGCACAGCGGAAAGACTGCCAGTCGAAGAGATTGCCAGTTGGCGACTGCTTATTCCTGTCTGAAACAGGTTTGTTCCCGCCACGGAAACGTTCATTGGCAACCCGCCTGCATTCAACGCCCCGGTCAGGTCAGCAACCCGTCCGCCCCAGCCGGTCTGGCCCACAGCCTTGGATGAAACTGTTTGCTGTTGCGTGACTTGATCAGAGTGCGAGAACAGCTGATACGGTTTTGCAGCACCAGCCAGGTACTGTGCTCGCGTAAGTGGCTGGACCAGGTTACCAGTATTAAACAGAACTGCGAGTCTCCCGGCATTCCAAATGTCTAACAAACCTTTTGCTAATGCCGGGTTGGCCACTTCCGGCGAAAGATTTGGGTGCATACCGAATGGCCGGCCGCCGCCGCCAATTGAATTGGGTAGCGGTAATAGTGACGCCTGGGGAATAGCCAGACCAGAAGCGTTGCGGACCGCGAAGTAATTGTTATATTCAGAATCCAGTGGAATTATTGTGTTGTTACAGTCATTGCCGCCGGCTAGAAATATACAAACCAGCGCCCGGTAGTCAGCCGCTGCATCGGTCTGCTCATCTACCATCGCCTGAACGAGGTTGAATTGGTCCAGGCTGGAAAGCAACGCCGCCGCGCTTAGACCGCAGACCGAGTTTCTGAGAAAGTTTCTCCGTGATTGCGTCATCCGTTTACCTCTCGACCTGATATTGCGATGAGGTCGCGATTAAATAAATAGCAGTTTGCGTACGTTGCTGGGCCTGCGTCGTAGCATTCGCGTTAGTAATGGTTGTGATGGTGCTCACGATACTAGACTTCATTGAAGACGACATTGTGTTGTGCATCATGTCGGTATCCAGCGCGTCAACAAGGTTCTGCGGCGTGCCGCCGCCAGTTAGAATGCCCTGATACGACGAGTAGTTAACCTGCGTGCCGCTCGGCCTATCCGGAAGACTCACGGGAATTCCAACCATGAAGAGCGTGTTCACGAAGTTTGCCCGTTTATAGGTTGTAGATGTGTCCAGAATTCCAAACTCCGGGCCAAGCAAATTCGTTCCCGGCAAGCCTAAGTCCGCTGGGTAATAGCTAAAGACTGTCGGCGGATTAAATAGATTCTGGCCCATATCAACCACCAGGCCCTGTCTGTTGCCGGTCGCAGTGATGTTTCCGTCGCTGGTCCCATTGAATGTTCGCAGCAGGCCAGTCACGAAGAGCACTGGCTCGCGCAGATGGCCATAAGTCGGAGCATTCTTCACATCACCGCGCGCTTCAATATCCAGAAGGATGGCTTTGATTACGGCCTTCATATCGCCACGAACGCTCGAGCCGTTATTGGCGAATGCAGCGGCACAACGGCCAACATAGGCTGGACTGGGATTGCTCGTGACCATTTGATGAATCAATTGCGAGCAAAGATAGGGTCCTGTGTTTTGGTGATTGAAGAGGTTATCAATCGCCAGGCTTAACTCGGTCGTCTTGTACGTCCTGGTGGCCGTGTTACCCGCGGTGGTGTTCGCACAAGTCGCGCCGCAAGCGGGTAAAACTGCGCCATTCAACACCGTCTTCTGATTCACGTCGGCCGTATTGAAGGTGTTATTTACCAAAACCATCGGATCAGTGTAATTAGGAACGCCGGTGACGCCATCACCGACCCATATCTTGTTGGGTGAAAGATTCCATCCCGTGAAAACGCGAGCGAAGTTTGTGATATCGGCCTGGCTGTAAGTAGGAATATGGTTCCCTTGCGCATCGAGCACCGGGGTCCCGTCCTGATTCAGCAGGTCCACGCCGACGGAGAACAACTGCAGAACTTCGCGCGCATAATTCTCATTCGGGTTTACCTTGCTGTTGCCCCTCATGTTGAGATATTCACCCATGCCGGCATTCAAGGTGACTTCCAGAAGTATCTGCCGAAAATTTCCAAACGCGTTGCGATCAAACACCTGCAAAGTGGGAGCAACCCACGCTGGTTGGCCATTGAGATCGGCTCCCGAAACCGGTATCAATTGGTGCAAGGCGAACGCTACTCGCTGGCGCAGTTGATCCTGCCTCGTTAGTGCGTTTTGATAAAACTGCACTTGCAGGGCATACATCGTGTAATGATCCCGTCCGCAAGTTGCGAGTGAACCGGCGGGACAACCAGTTGAACCATCCGTGGGATAGTTGTCCGGAGTTGGATAGTTCGATTGAGTCGCAGCGAAAAGAGGCGGCAGGTTGAACTGATCGTTAATCCAGTTCGCATAACCCATGCTGCGAACGCGGGCCAATTCGCCGCCCACTGGGCTATAGGTCGGTCCCCATGTTGCCTGCTCGAGAAACCTGATGCCATCAGCGCCCGCTGCGAACGCGGGATCTGTATAGGGGTTAGGAGTGGCTGCCGGAACCGGAATGGTAGCGTCGCCCACTATGGGAGTTGCGACTGATCCGGGATCGTCGGCCGGACCACCGCCAAGATGACCAATGGCCACACGCACTCGGTTACTCGATACGCCGTGCAGGTTTATGCGCAGCAGAACGTCTCCTGGGTCGCCAAGATCATCAGCCAGCCGCACTATCAGCATGCTGACTCCCGGAAAAGCCGCTACTGATCCTACGTATTCAACTTTCAACGCATAAAGCTTACCGGCAGAATCCTGAACGTCGGCGCTGAACGCACTCACTCCCTCGCCGGCAAGCAGTTCAAGGTTCTGAGCGAAGATGCAAATCCGTGCGCGCGTGTCGCTCCCGCCAAAATTCACGCTTGACGTCAGCGAAAACGGCTCGGCCTTCAGCGTGATCGATTCCAAGGCGATGGCGCGAGTGGAAGCGGAGTCGCTTATTAAGACCGGAGCTTTGTTTGGGTTTGCGCCGCGAGCCGAATTGAAATCACCCGCAGCAAGCAGACCAATCATGCAAACAACGAGCGCAAATAAGCGTCGGAAAAAAGAGGGCGGGAGACTGGTTGTCATAGACTGGCTCTCCAACACAAGTTTCTGCCAAAAGCACTACCGCAACCGGCAATTTGATGAGGCTGATCCCAATTGGATTGGTGGAGGGGCCACCCGGCCAATAACCCAGGCGTGGATTAACTATAGCATTCTCGCTGCCCCCTGGGTCAATATTTAGACGAGCGTAACGCGAGGATAGTTGAGAGAAAATTTGAGAGTTATCTTGCAAAAGGCCGGATGGGAGAGCCAGGGCTATTTTTGATTCGCAGTCTGGTGACAAAATGCTCGGAGAAGTCCTTTTTAGTCTGTGCCTTCGTGAGCACCCACAGACCAGAGTGGCACTGCGATGGTGCATCACGAAGTGGCACAGACAGGCTGCGTGCGCCGGGAGAAGTGTCACGTTTGACAGCGCTACGCAGCTTCCCTATCATCCATTCACTTCGTCGGGGCGTGGCTCAGCCTGGTAGAGCGCTCGGTTCGGGACCGAGAGGTCGGAG
>JBDUCC010000059.1:0-14111 GCA_040003675.1 bacterium
CGACCGGATGTTAGCATTCAATGTGTAATGCCGCTCAGATACTCCATTCGTGGCCGACCGTAGCATCCGGTCGCTACCGGTCGCGGTTCTGCAGTGAGCCCGTTCCAGATTCAATGCCGGCAAGCCCTCGTGTCCGCAATCGTCGTTTCAGTCATCCGGTTGCACTTCCAAGTTGAATCCGCGAATGAGAACTGACCAATGGCAAATGGAAAATCTCTTTGCTTCGCGCTTGCGTGATGAACCTCACGGCCGGAGAAACACCTTAAGCGCGCCCTTCTTCCCCGCGCGTTCCATCGCATACACACCGCGCGCGAGTGGGTATTCTTCACTTATCAAACTGTCGATATCGATAGCGCCTTTCTTAAGCAGATCAAGCGCTGGTTGAAAACGGCCGCAGCGCGAGCCGACGATACTGATCTCGTCAACGACTAGCGGCGCCTGAACGAATTCCGCCGTGCCTTCGAAGGTCGACTTCAGCACCAGCACACCGCGTGGCCGCAACAATGCAAGCGCCCCAGCAAAGCCCGAGGGCGATCCGGAAGCTTCAACCACCACATCGAATTCGCGCTTACGCTTGGTTGCCGCTTTCGGAGTTGTCGTTTCGATGCCCCGCCGTTCGGCAATGCGCAGCTTCTCGGCATGCTTGCCAATCAAGAGAACATTGGCGCCGGTTAACGCAATTACCTGCGCACAAAGCAAACCGAGTTTTCCGTCACCGATGACTGCAACCCGATCCTCTGCTTTGATTTCAACGCATTCCAGCACGCCGCACGCGGCCGCGAGTGGCTCGGTAAAAACGGCGTGCTCTTCAAGCACGGCATCCGGAACTTTAAAAAGATTGGCTTGCGGGAGTTTCAGAAATTCAGCGTGCGCCCCGTCGCGACCAACGATTCCCAAAACAGTACGCTCGGCGCAGTGACGTGGATCGCCGGCGGTACACAGCGCACACTTTCCACAACCAGCATTTATTTCACCGACTACACGCTGGCCCACCAGATCCGCGTTAGTAGCTTCTTCAACGACGCCGACAAACTCATGCCCAATCGTTCCCTTGAAGCCGGCGTAGCCGCGCGCGATTTCCAAATCGGTATTGCAGATGCCGGAAAGCAGCACGCGCACCAGTGACTCGTCCCCGCGCGCAGGTTTTTCAACCTCGCGAATAGCCAGCTTTTTCTTGTCGATGCGAAGAGCTTTCATAAGACAGAGGTCAAAAATCAGAGGTCAGAGATCAGAGATCAGAGGTCGGTAGGCGCGGTCAGCTAGTCTGGCCATTGATCGGGTCGTTGAGTTCGCAATCAGAACCCCCATTTTCTGTCTCTGACCTCTGATTTCTGACCTCTGTTCTTCAGAAACTTTTCGTGCGCGTGTAGACGTTTTGCGAGGTGAGTTCCACAGTCTGTTTAGACCCGGCGACATTAAGCGGCAGCCGCCATTCCAGATCTTCGTCTCCCGGCAGGACCGCATTCAGCCACCAGCTCCCGGCTGTCACTACAATCGTCGCCTGACCATCTTTATCGAGCCTGGCGTTGACCGGACGGCGACCCTGCATGCGCTCGTTCAAAAAATCATCAAACCGTTTGCCGGCGCGTCGCTCGGTAAAGTATTCGTGGCGCACCGCAACGATATCAACGGGATACAGTTCAATGGGAATGGCGATGGGGGCGTTAATGCCGGCCGGTCGCAACACGATCTGCAAGGTGGTTTCATTGCGTGAAGCCCGCGGTTCGGAGTTTAAACGGTCCGGAAGTTTTGCATAAATCAACCAACCCGAAACCAGCAGCGCCGCAATGAGTGCCGCTCGCAGAAGCAAAATGGTTAAGCGCGAAAATGTGCCTGGCGGCTTCACCTTAGACATCCTGTATCGATGAGACCTTTGCAGATAGGGAAATGCTGTGCACAACTAATCTTATTTCTTAAGCTCGCGAACATAAGTAGCCAATGACTCGATTTGCTCCTGGGAGAGTTTTTTCCCAAAGGCCGGCATCTTTCCCTTGCCGTTGTTTATGGAATTAAAGATGCGCTCGTCGCTCACTTTTTCCTGCCAGTCACGGTCCGTCAGGTTGCGCGCGTGTTTGAGTTTGCCCTTGATGGTTTTTGAACGTCCGTCATTACCATGACACGAGGCACACTGTTTTGCGTAGACTTGCGCGGTGCTTTGACCCGGCATGTTGGCGACTGAGACGGTTAGGGAGGCAGTGGCAAGGAGACTTGTAGACGCCGTGACGACCAGCAATAAAAGAATCAACAAAACCTGTTTCATAACGGTTAGCTCCGTTTCCGTCCTACGATTGCCTCTCAACTCCTGAACGGGGACTCCTTTATGAGGTGGCGAAACTTATGATACCCAACTGAGAATAGTTTGTGTATCCACGATGGCGGGCTGCCGAGTTGAAACGTTCGTTAATGCGAAGTAAGCTCGCGTCGCAAAGCGGATGAGACTTGACCAAAGGGAAATGGGTACAGGTGGAACTCGAGCAGGACAAGTTTAAAGACGAGTGTGGCGTGTTCGGCATCTACGGACACGCTGATGCCGCGCGATTAACGTATTTGGGGCTGTATGCGTTACAGCACCGCGGTCAGGAATCATGCGGCATCACGGCGTCCAACGGCGCCGAGCTGCGATTGGAGCGCGCGATGGGACACGTCGCTGATGCGTTTGATCAATCGACGCTCGATCGTTTGCCGGGCGCGAGCGCCATTGGACACGTGCGCTATTCGACTGCCGGCGATGTGTCTATACGCGAAGCGCAACCATTTTTAGTGACCTGCCAGCATGGTCAAATCGCCGTCTGTCATAACGGCAATCTGCCGTTCGCGCGCGAAGAGCGGCGTAAACTGGAAAAGGAAGGTGCAATTTTTTCTGCAACTTCAGACACCGAAGTTATTCTGCATGGTGTAGCGCGGTCCAGGGCGGGATCAGTACGCGAAGCGATTCCTGAAGTTTTGCGCAAAACTGAAGGCGCGTTCTCAATGTTGTTTTTGACTCCGTCGGAGTTGATCGCGATTCGCGATCCGCGCGGCTTCCGTCCGCTGGCATTGGGCCGTCTCGGCGACGCCTGGGTGGTTGCTTCAGAAACCTGTGCTTTCGATTTGATCGATGCTCAGTATGTTCGCGACGTCGAACCGGGCGAGATGCTGGTTATTAGTCAGGACGGGCTGCGTTCGTCGCATCCGTTGCCGGAGCAGAAACCGTCGATGTGTTTGTTTGAGCATGTCTATTTCGCGCGCCCTGATTCGCTCATCTATGGGCAATCGGTGAACGAATCGCGGCATCGCATGGGCGCGCAACTGGCAATCGAACAACCTGCCGACGCGGATGTGGTTGTCCCGGTTCCCGATTCTGGCACTGTGGCGGCGATTGGTTACTCCGCCCAGAGTGGCGTCAGTTTTCGTTTTGGTTTGGTAAGAAATCACTACGTCGGCCGCACCTTCATCGAGCCGCGTCAATCGATTCGTTCCTTTGGCGTGCGCATCAAGTTGAATCCGGTGCGCGAGTTGATCGCCGGCAAGCGCGTCGTATTGATTGACGACTCGATCGTGCGCGGCACGACCTCTAAAAAAATTGTGCGAATGGTGCGCGAGGCTGGCGCCAGCGAAGTTCACATGCGCATCAGTTGTCCGCCGACAATTAGCCCGTGTTACTACGGTATTGACACGCCCAATAAAGCCGACTTGATCGCCGCGCAAATGTCGATTGAAGAGATTCGCAAGTTTATCGAAGCGGATTCGCTTGGTTATCTTTCGCTAGAAGGAATGGTTGCGGCGATTGGCATCAGTCGCGATTCGTCGTGCATGGCTTGTTGGAACGAGCAGTATCCCACGCGAATCACGAGCGAGGCAGAAACGATGTGGGAGCGCGACCACGAGGCAATTGTTGCCGACAACTAATACTGAAGCGGTTCAGCGTTTTTGAAAATAAAGATAAGGACTGATCAGTGAGTCGAGCAACAAAAGGATGCGGTTGCGCGGGGGCAGTTCTCGTTTTGCTGATGATTCCAGCCGGCTACATCGGCTGGAAGTATGTAGTGCCCTGGTGGAAAACGAAACCTCCCACTCCTTCAGGCAAGGAACTTCAGGTCCACATTCTCGATGTTGGCCCAGGCGATGGCGATTCGGTTCTGATTATCTCGCCCACCGGCACGTCCGTGCTGATTGATGCCGGGGACACAAACAAAGGTAAGGTTGTGCTGGAAGCGTTGAAACGTTACAACCTGCAGCAGCTCGACTATTTCATTGCTACTCATCCTCATCCCGATCACATTGGTGGCGCAGACGAAGTAATCAAAGCCACGAAGGTCTTGCGCGTTATCGATAACGGCACGGAACCGGATGTTCCCGAATCACTGGCCGTGAAACAGAATACGAAGGCGGCGCAAAATAAGTATGCGGCGAAGAATAACAAACCCGGTAACGCACCTTCCGCCAAGTCGAATTCAATTACAAAATTTTTCGACGAGTATAAAGACGCGCTAACGCAAAGCGGCGCGAGCTATGAGAAGGCTCAAGCCGGCGCGAAATACGATATTGGTGGCGGAGCTCGCTTAACGGTGGTCGCGCCGACCGAGCCACTGTTCACGAAAGACCAGATGAAGACCGGCGGCAACCTGCCAAACGCAAACTCGATTGTCATGCGGCTCGACTACGGCGACTTCTCGATGCTGTTGATGGGCGATGCGGAAGAACAAACAGAACACCGCATGCTGACGAAGGATGTAAACCTACGCGCCAAAGTCTTAAAGGTCGGTCACCACGGCTCGAAGTATGCGACGGCGCAAGATTTTGTCGATCGGGTAAAGCCGGAAGTGGGCATCATCTCCTGCGGCGAGTGGAATCGTTATGGCCATCCGGCGCAGGTGGTGCTGGATCGATTGAGAGCTGTGAAGACGAAGTTGTTCAGAACCGACCTCCAGGGTGAGTTAACTATTACGACACGCGGTAAAGAGAATGATTACCTAATCAAGACGGCGAAAGAGGGTGCGGTCGACGTGTGGGCTGGACGCCCGGGGCAAAAGGACGATTCGACGCGTTCGGGATTCATTGCCTATGGCGATTTTGGACCACCACCAAAAAATGTAAATCGTAAATAGTAAAATGTAAATGGTGAATACAAACCTGCCGGGCGTTGAAGGGTCAGCACATTAAGCCAATCTACGGGCCCATGTTCACGAATTTACGATTCACGAGCCAATGACTAAGCCAATCTCATATGCAGATGCCGGCGTCGATATTGATGCTGCCACTCGCGCTACCGACCGGATCAAGCAACTCGCAAAGCAGACTTTTAATGCGCGCACGCTTTCCGAAATCGGCAGCTTTGGCGGAATGTTTGACGGCGCCTTTCCAAAGCTGAGTCAACCGGTGCTGGTTGCTTCCGCGGATGGTGTTGGTACAAAGCTGAAGATCGCCTTTCTCGCCGGCGTTCACAACAGCATCGGGCGCGATCTGGTGAACCACTGTGTTAATGACATTCTGGTCCAGGGTGCGCGTCCACTTTTCTTTCTCGATTACATCGCTACTGGAAAACTCTCGCCTGAGGTTGTGGCGTCGATTGTCGAAGGTGTCGCACAAGGTTGTAAAGAGAATGACTGCGTTTTGCTTGGCGGCGAAACAGCAGAGATGCCGGATTTTTATGCGCAGGGCGAGTATGACGTCGCCGGCTTCATTGTTGGCGTTGTAGATAAAGAAAAAATTATCGACGGTAAACAAATCGGGGCAGGTGATGTTCTGCTTGCTTTACCTTCAGTCGGATTGCACACGAATGGTTACTCGCTAGCCCGCAAGTTATTTTTCGAGATGGCCGGCTACGAAGTGAACACACGGCTTGATGAGTTGGGCTCGACGATTGGTGAAGCGCTGCTGCAGCCGCATCTGAGTTATCTGAAACCGCTCGACGGGTTGCTTGATTCGGGAATGATAAAGGGGCTGGCCCACATCACCGGTGGCGGGCTGACCGATAATATTCCGCGCATCCTGCCGGATCGCACCGCCGTTAAAATTAAGAAAGGGAGTTGGCCCGTACTTCCCATTTTCCAGCTCATGCAAAAGATTGGGAGCGTCGCTGAAACTGAGATGTATCGCACCTTTAACATGGGAGTAGGCATGGTCATCGTCACTTCGCAATGGGACGCTGCCGTCGTTAAGTCAGACTTGCAACAACTGGGCGAAGAAGCTTACGAAATCGGCAGAGTGACTCAAGGAGAAGGTCAGGTGAAGCTGATCTAGTTTCCGACGATTCGGCTGGGCCGCCTGATGCGCGGTGGTGGCTTTGCCCTACCGAAGCCGACTCAAAGAAATTTTGGGGCTTTGCCCCCGAACAAAAGGGCCTAGCCCAAGCGATATTGCGGCGGTAACGGAAGGTCACAGACCTTCCGCACATCAGACGGCACAGCCGTTTTGGACGTCGACCAAATCCAAACATACCCAGCTAAGTGAAAACCAAAATTGCCATTCTGATTTCAGGTCGCGGCTCAAACATGCAGGCGCTTGCTGATGCGGTTCGCGAAGGACGAATTCCTGAATCGGAGATAGCAGTTGTCATCAGCGACCAACCAAACGCTACCGGGCTGGGAAACGCTCAGTTGCGAAAACTGAATACGGTTGTGGTGGAAAGAAGAGGCCACTCGCGTGACGAACACGATCGCGAACTGATCGCCGTATTGCAGCAACACCAGGTTGATTTTGTTTGCCTGGCCGGTTACATGCGTCTCTTATCGCCGGAATTTCTTGCCGCCTATCACAATCGCATTCTGAATATTCACCCCAGCCTATTGCCGGCGTTCCCGGGCCTTGACGCGCAGAAACAAGCTTTGGAACATGGCGTTAAGTTCAGCGGGTGCACCGTGCACTTCGTCGACCAGACGCTCGATGGCGGGCCGATCATCGCGCAACGAATAGTTCCCGTGCTTGATGACGATACCGAAGAAACGCTTTCCGCGCGCATCCTGGAGGAAGAGCATAAACTGTACGCCGAAGCGCTTGCGATCGTTGTCAGGGGAACGTATGAAATTGTTGGCAGGCGGGTAGTGCGCAGGTAAGCAAGCTTTTGGAACCGATCGCGTTCCTAATTCTATTTACGATTCACGATTCACGATTTACGATGAGGCCCAATGACGATTGACGAACAGCTCGACCACCTACGCAAAGGAACGACGGAGATCATCCGCGCGGAAGAATTGCGGGCGAAGCTCGAGCGATCCGCAAAGACGGGCAAGCCGTTGCGCGTGAAACTTGGCGTCGATCCCACGGCGCCCGACATACATCTGGGGCACACGGTCGTCATTCGCAAGCTGCGTGCTTTTCAGGAGTTGGGCCATACCGTCATTTTTCTCATAGGTGATTTTACCGGGCTTATCGGCGATCCTTCGGGGAATTCCGCGACGCGGCCGCAACTCACGCGCGACGAAATCAACGCTAACGCTGAAACTTATAAGCAGCAGATCTTTAAGCTACTCGATCCCGCGAAGACCGAGATGCGTTTCAATTCTGAGTGGATGGACAAGCTTGGTTCGGATGGCTTTATAAGATTAGCAGCGCACGTTACCGTCAAACAGATTCTGGAACGAGATGACTTTGCCAAGCGGCTGACGGAAGAGAAACCAATCGCGTTGCACGAACTACTTTATCCGTTGACGCAGGCTTACGACTCAGTTGCCCTGGAGGCGGATGTTGAGCTCGGCGGCACGGATCAAAAGTTCAATCTGCTAATGGGCCGCAATCTGCAGCGCGAGTACAAACAGGAAGCGCAGGTTTGCGTGATTATGCCGCTATTGGAGGGAACCGACGGCGTGCAGAAGATGTCGAAGAGTTTGGGAAACTACATTGGCATTAATGAGCCGCCCGCTGAAATCTTCGGCAAAGTCATGTCGATATCAGATGAGTTGATGTGGCGGTACTACGAGCTGCTGACCGATCTGACAGTCGACCAGATCGGTGCGCTTCGGCTTGCGGCGGACAAAGGCGAACGGAATCCTCGCGACATCAAAGCAGAGCTTGCAAAGTTGATCATTGCCGATTTTCACTCGGCGACCGACGCACAGCATGCTGAAGAAGAATTCGTAAGAGTCTTTCGAACGAAGCAAGCACCTGATGAGATTCAAGAAATGTCGCTGGAATCCGGACTCTGGAAATTGCCACGCCTACTCGTTAGTTCTGACTTGGTGCCTTCTATGGCTGAGGCGCGGCGTTTAATAGAGCAAGGTGGAGTTTCTGTTGATGGCGTAAAACGATCTGACAGCGCATTTGAGTTGAGTTTAAGTCCCGACCAATCTGTCTTACTTCAAATTGGAAAACGCAGATTCCTGCGCCTGCGTGGTCAGTAACGACCCTTATGTCTGCCGCACTCGCCACTGAAGACGTCCTCGTAATCGAAACGCCTGAGCGCGTGCCGCTTCACTTTGCCCTCGCGTCCATCGGTAATCGTTTTCTAGCCTGCGCCATTGACCACGGGTTGCAAGTCGCCGCGCTGATCCTGATGATCATCGCCTTCACTCTCGTCGCAAACTACTCAACTCTAGGCGAGCGCCTGCTCAACGCGCCAAAATGGGTGCTGGCGGTGATGGTGGTCGTTCTGTTTTTGATCGTGTCAGGGTACTTCGCGTTTTTCGAGTGGATATGGAAGGGGCAAACACCGGGCAAACGTTGGCTGAAGCTCCGCGTTATTCGTGAGGACGGACGACCGATCACTTTTTGGGAAGCAGCAATCAGAAATTTGCTGCGCACCTTCGACATGATGCCGGCGCCTTTTTATTCAATTGGGTTGATTTCTGTTTTCGTTAGCGCTTCGGACCAGCGGGTGGGCGATTTCATTGCGGGCACCGTTGTAGTTCGCGAGCGCGAAGCTGAAGCGCCGCTTTTTGCTCAGGTATTCGAATCGTCCGTTAGCGACCTGGCGTTGCGCAGATCGTTCAAGCCGGTTGAGTTTTCCGGCGAGCTCAGCCGTCTTACCGAGCGCGAGATTGAAGTAGTTGAAACTTTCCTGCGTCGTCGCTGGGATCTTTCCGACATTCCACGACAGTGGATGGCCTGGCGCGTTTCGCTTCCGCTTATGTACAAGATTCGTCCCACCTACGATCTGGCGACGTTCACCTACGAGGGCTTTCTTGAAGAACTGCTAAACCGGTATAGGGCACTTCACCGCTTTATTGAATGAGATCAACTAGGTTAGCTAAGGTTTAGAGCTTGCCATGTAATCTTCTAAAAGTTTTTGCGCCTTGGCAGCCGGACTGATCACCGCTACATCCTGCACTCTATCGTAGCCGGTAAAGACGCCGATCAGTTCAGCCTGGTGGTTATAGACAGGACTGCCCGAGTAACCGTCGCGGCTATCGATCTTCGCCGCCCAAAACTCCTGGCCTCGGAACATGTAGAGGCCAAAAAATGTGCCTCGACTAACCATTTTGTTACCCTGCGGTCGAGCTAACAAAACCAAAATCTCGTTGTCTTTCGGTTTCGCCTGAAATGCCTGAGGATTTGTTTGCTTAACTCGACAAGTCTCCAGCAGGGCCAGGTCACTGTCTTTGTCAATTTTTATTACCGTTGCGCGGCAGCCTCTAATAAAAACTTTGACGTCCAAACGGTCGCCGGGCTTAAAGCCAAGATTAATTTTTTTCGCGTCGCTTAAGTCGCCTGAGACAACATGATAAGCGGTCATCACCAGTCCGTCAGAGACGATGAACCCTGTCGCATAACCATTTGGGTTGGCGCCAAACAACGCGGAAAGTGTGTCTTCAAGGGCATCCCCACCTTTCTTACCGAACTCAAGCTCCAATGAGACAGTCCGATTTTCCAGTTGCTTTTGCACTTTGCGCGCATAGTCTTGTGCGTGAGAGGTGTACGCGCTCCCAGAAAGAAAAACCAGGGACAAAACTAGCGATAAGAACTTGGTCGTCATGAGAGTCTCCTTGAAGAAGGGTGAACAATGTCTGTTCCGTTTGCATTGCAGGATCGTCAGGGACTAACCCTGTCGCAAGATAGTTTATCTGGCAAAGAAATACGCGAGCGGGAAAACAGCTGCGCCCGGCAGGAGCTAGTAATCGCGGATGATAGGCGAGCGCTGGTCCACTGTCAACGAATTCCCAAGTCGCCCCGATTGACCCTCCGCAAGACGTTTTGTTAGTCTCGATCTATCTGGACAGAGCAAGACAATTAGTGTTTAGACCGGAAGGATTAGCGTTTATGTCTCGAGAGGTGTTCATTTTGGGTGGCAAGCGTACGGCGATGGGCGAGTATGTCGGCGCGCTGAAGGATATTTCGGCAATCGATTTGGGCGCAGTCGCGGCAAAGGGTGCTTTGGAAACGACCGGCGTCGCTCCCGAAGAGATCGATCACACGGTAATTGGAAATGCGTTGCAAACTTCCGGCGACGCGATCTATGGCGCGCGTCATGTGGCACTCAAAGCCGGCGTGCCCTTCGACCGACCGGCGCTTACAGTTAACCGTTTATGCGGCAGCGGCATACAATCCATTGTTTCGGGCGCGCAGATGATCCAGCTCGGTGAGGCGCAGACGGCATTAGTCGGCGGCATGGAGTCGATGTCGCAGGCGCCGCACGTCATTCGCGGAGCGCGCTCAGGTTTTGCGCTCGGCGAAGGCAAACTTGAAGATAGCCTGATGGTTGCGTTGCTCGACACCTATTGCAATACACCGATGGCCGGCACCGCCGAGAATCTGGCGCGGAAGTTTTCCATTTCGCGGGAAGAGCAGGATGCGTACGCACTGCGCTCGCAACAGGAAGCCAAACGTGCGAACGATGCCGGATATTTTGCTGATGAGATAGTTCCAGTTGAAGTTAAGTCCCGCAAGTCGAGTTTCATTTTTGATCACGACGATCACATGCGACCCGAGACGACGATGGAGATACTCGCCAAGTTACGTCCGGCGTTCGCCAAAGATGGATTTGTAACTGCGGGTAATGCTTCGGGAATTGTCGACGGCGCCGCAGCGCTAGTCATCTGCGGCGAGGACTATTTGAAACAGAGTGACAAGCAGCCTATGGGTCGCATTGTGAGTTGGGCCTATGCGGGCGTGGAACCTGAAATCATGGGCATTGGGCCAGTGCCGGCTACGCGCCAAGCCTTGAAGAAGGCGGGACTCGATCTGTCCGACCTTGACCTGATTGAAGTGAATGAAGCTTTCGCCGGTCAATATCTCGCCGTCGAAAAGGAATTAGGTTTGGATCGGACGCGCACTAACGTCAACGGCGGAGCTATTGCGCTGGGACATCCTTTAGGCGCTACCGGCACTAGGCTCGTACTCACTTTGCTTCACGAGTTACAGCGGCGTTCCGGTCGTTATGGTCTTGCGACCGCGTGCATTGGTGGCGGCCAGGGAATCGCTATGATCGTTGAACGCGTCTTTGGTAAAGAGGCAGTATGACGACAACGAAAACTGCAGGTTGGTGGCGAGCCATATCGAGGACGGTCTAGGCACCTCGCGAGATTTCCGGATTTTCCAAGATTAATCCATTTTCTCGGCGAAGTTTTCATACTCCTTTAAGCTGAAAACGCAGGTAATCGTTGAAAAGTAGGGAGTTAGTTCGGAGGATGGGTTTAGCCTCAATTCGGCATGCATTTTGCGACCAATCTTGCGATCAAGACATGCCCAAGCGGGTCTTCGCGAAATCCGAAAAAAGCAGTCTTGAATTTAACGCAGCTTAAACGAGTAAAGAGCTTGCGAAAGTTACATAAGGCATGTTAAAAATTTGCCTCTATTCGGGGTCAGCTAATCATTTCCCTCTTGTTTTGCATAACTTCAATTTGCTTTCCATCTCCAAGATCGTAAGGTGCGGCCACCTAGTCGCGGTTAATCTTTCAACGTCAATTCATGTCTAAGGAGTTCCCCATGTCGAAATTTGTGAAGATTTTGTCGGTCTTTGCGCTAATGCTGGCAGTTTGCGTCGTTACCTTCGGACAATCTGAAGCAACAAGTGGCCGTATTACCGGCAGCGTCAAAGACTCCCAAGGCGCCGCTGTCCCCAACGCGACCGTCACGGTATCAAGTCCCGAAACGGGGTTTTCCAATACGGTTCAGACTAATGAAAGTGGTGAGTTCAGCGCGGTGCAGCTCAGGCCAGGCGACTACACTATAGAAGTGCAGGCCGCAGGCTTCGGTAAAACCACCCAAACTGGATATCACGTGGAAGTTGGTTCCGCGTTGACAGCCAACATTACAATCGGTGTGCAAAGCGTCAACGAAGAAGTACTTGTAACCGCTGCCAGCGTTGACTCGACGTTGCCGCAGTCAACGACAAATATCAACGGCACGTCTATCAGCCAGTTGCCGATTAACGGACGCCGCTTCCAGGACTTCGTCTTAGCGACGCCAACCGCACAGATCGATCCATCTCGTGGACAAATTTCACTGGTGGGGCAACGCGGTATTAACGGCAACGTCCAGATCGATGGTGGGGACTACAACAATCCGTTTTTCGGTGGCCTGCGTGGAGGCGAGCGTTCGAATCAGGCGTTCACGATTCCGCAGGGTGCCGTTCGCGAATTCCAGGTGATTCCCGCCGGCTTTAACGCTGAGTTTGGCCGTTCCACTGGCGGGGTTGTTAGCGTCGTCACGCAGTCCGGAACGAACGACTACCATGGCAGCGCTTTTTTCGTGGTGCGACCTCAGAAATACGCCCACAAGAACGCATTCAGTCAGATTGCCGCGCCAACCCAAAAGCAGTTTGGTGGTGCAGTCGGTGGTCCGCTGTACCTGCCCCGTTTCGGCGAGGGTGACCCTTCGGTCGCAGGCGGTAAAGACAAAGCATTTTTCTTCGTTGCGTACGAGGAACAGCGGCTTCAACAAATCCGTGCAGTTCTTTTCAACAACTTACATCAAACGGGCGTCGGTTCGGCGGCAACGGCTGAAGCGTTGAACTTCGCGCTGGGCCTTGAAGGACCATATAACCAAACTAACAATGCCAAGGTATTCCTGGCGCGCACCGACTTTAATCTGAATAGCACAAACCAGTTAAGCATTCGTTACAACTACAGCACTAACACAGCGCTCAATGCGGTAACGGCCGGCACTTCTCTTACGCCTACAACTCCAAACGCATTGTCGAACAACGGAACTGAAGGCGACAGTGGGCACACCATAATTGGACAGTGGACCTCATTTCTGAACCCGACGACGATTACCGAGTTTCGGGCGCAGTACTCAAAGGAGAATCGTCCGCGCCTGGCGAATGAGTTTTCGCCGTTAATTCAGGCGGGTTTCGGAACCTTCGGTACCGTTTCGTTCCTGCCCACAACGGAAAGCGATTATCGCGTGCAGTTGGTTGATAACATTACTCTCATCCGCGGCAACCACAGCTGGAAAGTTGGCGGTGAGCTCAATTACACCAAGGCCAGCCAGTTGTTTGCTCAGGGGCAGACTGGCATCTTTTCGATTAATGGAGAAGCTGGTGCCCTCGTCTCGTCTGTCAATACCATCTTAGGCATTTTGAGTGTGGGCAGCGGCGGCGGCTCTGATCCAGCCAATCGCTTTGATACCACCAGCTCCCGTTACGCCAGACAAATTGGTAACGGTGAATTAACCCTGGCTTCCAAGGAGGGGGCCGCATTCGTTCAGGATTCCTGGCGCATCCGGCCAAACTTCACGCTCAGCTACGGCCTGCGCTACGAATATCAAATCCTGCCTCAGCCGGACACGAGCAATACGGCGCTAACCAGTCTGATCCTCAATGCGAGTTTGCCGATTGGTCGTGTGAATCCGACGGTCATCGATAATCAGATGAAACAATTTGCGCCGCGACTCGGCTTCGCCTGGGATCCGTGGAAAGATGGCAAAGGGGTGATTCGCGGTTACAGCGGTGTTTACTACGCGCGTTTCCCGCTACTTTCACTGGCGGGTCCGCTTAACAACTTCCGCACTCCTCCAGGAGATTTGCGAGTGAGCTTGCCGTTCGCCTCCTCCCTGCCAACAAGTCTCAATACGGTCTATAAACAATTCCTGTCTATCGGAATCAATCTCAACAACTTCCCGCTCAACAACCTTCCGATTCTATCGGTTGCGCAGCTGAATCAGATCAATGCAAACATCGCGGCCGCCGGTGGCGCACCGTCAAATCCGGTTTCTGGGGTGCAATTAATCACGGCCGGAAGCAAATTGCAGAATCC
>JBDUCC010000220.1:0-4142 GCA_040003675.1 bacterium
GCCCTATGAAGACTCTCTATTTCGATTGTTTTGCCGGAGCCAGTGGCGACATGATCCTCGGTGCGCTGGTCGCCGCCGGCGTCGATGGCCAGGCCCTCAAGGATCAACTATCGCTGTTGGGCGTACAGGGGTATGCGATCGAATTCGAGACAGTGAATCGTTCAGGCATCAGCGCCACATATGCGCGCGTGCAAACTGCTCATGAACACACGCATCGGCATCTTTCCGACATTCTGAAAATTATTTCCGACTCGCGTTTGTCCGGAGGCGTGAAGGATCGCGCGGCACAAATATTTTCTCGCCTGGCCGAAGCAGAGGCGCGGGTACACAACGAGCCGGTTGAAAAGATCCATTTTCACGAAGTCGGCGGGCTCGATGCCGTCATTGACATCGTCGGCGCGTCGATATGTTTTGAACTGCTCGGAATTGAGCGCTTCGTGTCGTCGCCATTGCATGTCGGCAGCGGCACAGTCGAAATGGCCCACGGCCGTTTTCCAGTGCCACCGCCGGCGGTGACGGAGTTGCTGAAGGGCGCGCCTTTTTATTCAACCGAAATCCAGGGCGAACTGCTGACACCAACCGGGGCAGCCATCATCACCGCCGTGTGTTCGGAGTTTGGCGCGCTGCCGCAGTTGAAACTTGAACAGACTGGCTATGGCGCAGGCACCCGAGAATACGAAAACTTTCCCAATGTGCTGCGCGTGTTGATTGGCGAAACGCAGGAGGAGCAGCATCACGATTTGCATCTTTGGATGTTGGAAACGAATGTGGACGATATGTCACCGCAGGTTTTTGGCCACGTGATGGAGCGGGCCTTCGAGCTGGGCGCCCTGGACTGTTATTTCACGCCCATTCAAATGAAGAAGAACCGGCCCGGAGTTTTGTTGTCAGTACTTTGCGGCGAAGACGAACGCGAAAAGTTGCTGGACCTGCTTTTCTCCGAGACGACGACGCTAGGCATTCGCAGCTATCAAGTTGAACGCCGTGCGCTTGAGCGTCGCACGGTACGCGTGCAAACGCAGTACGGTCCAATCGATGTTAAAGTAGCTCAACTAAACGGTCATTTGGTGAAGGCCATGCCTGAGTATGAGCAATGCCGGGAGGCAGCGCGCCGGGCGAATGTTCCCTTGAGATCGGTCGAAGAAGCTGCACAAGCAGCTTTAGGAAATAAAGAGCAACTAAGCCGATAGTGTCTGGCAGCGGAAGCAGCGGGGGTAAAACACCCTTCCCGACCCTGAGCTGATTAGAGTGGAGCATGAATTAGAGATCGATTGGCTTTCAATCACAGGCTAATGAGCTAGAGTGAAGTCTCTCAGGTTGGGAGGGTGGGCTTGCCCCCGCTCTTCCTGAGGAAGAAAATGGCGACGAAATTTACCAGTCAGGCAGACAGTCACACAGCCCAGCAGAATGAACGTCCTGCTGTTGACCTCGATCTGATTGCGCAAGGCGTGCGCACGATCCTGGAGGGTCTAGGCGAAGATCCGGATCGTCCTGGCCTGCAGGAAACACCCAGACGTGTGGCCGAGATGTATGCCGAGCTCACCTCCGGCATGCGTGAGGACCCGGCCCAACATGTGGTGCCGTTGCCCGGCGACAAACACGATGAGATGGTGATCGTCAAAGACATCAGCATTGCTTCGATATGCGAACACCACCTGGCGCCGTTTGTCGGTAAGTGTCACATTGCATATATCCCGCGCGACGGACGCATTCTCGGTATTTCGAAGCTGGCTCGCCTGGCTGAAACATTCTCGCGCCGGCTGCAACTTCAGGAGCGTTTGACTACCGACATCGCAAACACATTATTCGAAGGTTTGAAACCGATTGGCGTGATGGTGGTGATTGAAGCCGCGCACACCTGCATGACTCTGCGCGGGGTCAGGAAAGCTGACGCGAAAACAATTACCTCGGCGGTGCTCGGCGGCTTTCGCACCGATCCGCGCACCCGCGCCGAAGCGATGGCGCTAATTACAGGCAAGGAGTGAGAGGAAGATGAGAAGACTGTCGACAAACTTTCGCAGCGTAATCATTCCCACGTTGATCAGCGCGCTCGCCGTAAGCGGTTACTCGCAATCGCAGGGCCGCGCGAATATTGCGCTCAATGAAGATTCCATGCGTGCCCACACCAGATATTTAGCAAGCGACTTGTTGGAAGGTCGTGGCACCGGCGCCCGCGGTGGCGAACTCGCTGCCGGCTACATTGCGGCGCAAATGGAAGCGTTGGGTTTGAAGGGTGCAGGCGCTAATGGGAGTTTCTTCCAACCAGTTTCTCTCGTCGGCGTCAAAGCCGATCCCAACATTAGGCTAGTTGTCTCTGGCCGCAACGGGAAAGAGACTTTTAAGTTTGCCGATGACTATGTCGCGTTTACCGGCGCTCAAACCGAAGACATTGACGTCGACGCGGATTTGGTTTTCGTTGGTTATGGCATTAACGCTCCGGAACAAAAGTGGAGCGACTACAAGGGCGACGCGTCGGATTATCGCGGCAAGATTCTCGTCATGATGGTGAATGACCCACCCGCCACGACGACCGAACCAAATCTTTTCGGTGGCAAGGCGCTGACCTATTACGGCCGCTGGACTTACAAATATGAAGAGGCTGCACGCCGCGGCGCTGCCGGAGTGATCCTCTTGCACACGGACCAGTCCGCAGGTTATCCCTGGAGTGTCGTGCGCACCTCTAATGGCTCGTGGCGATTCGATATTGCACGCACAGCCGGCGACCCGACGGCATTTTTGAATATGCGTTCGTGGGTAACTAACGATACGGCGCAAAAAATTATGAAGCTGGCCGGCTACGATCTTGCCGACATGCGCGCCAAAGCGGCATCGCGAGATTTTCAACCTGTAAATCTGAATCTCAAAGGAAAGATCAATCTTAAGAGCGAACTAAAACGGGTCGAGGCGCCGAACGTCGTCGGTATTCTGCCTGGCCGCGATCCGAAATTACGCGATGAGTATGTTGTATATTCCGCGCACTGGGATCACTTTGGAGTCGGCGCGCCTGACAAGACTGGCGATACGATTTATAACGGCGCGGTTGATAATGCTACCGGTTGCGCGGCAGTACTTGCGATCGCCGAAGCGCTTGCCAAACTGCCGCCCACCCAACGGCCGCGTCGTTCCATCCTGTTTCTGTTCCCAACTGCGGAAGAGCAGGGCTTGCTGGGTGCAGAGTGGTATTCGCGACATCCGGTTGTGCCCGTAGCCAAAACTGCCGCGAATGTAAATCTTGACTCCATGAACATGCTGGGAATAACTCGTGATTTCACGCCGCTGGGCGCAGAACGTTCCAGCCTTGAAGCGGTTGTTCAGGCGGTCGCGCGTGAACGAGGCATGCGCATCTCGCCTGACGCGCGCCCAGAGCAAGGTTCATTTTACCGCTCCGACCATTTTCCATTTGCAAAGGTCGGCGTACCGTCCATTAGTCTGAAGGAGGGCGATGACTTTATTGGCCATCTAAAGGGCTGGGGCGAGCAGCAGTTCAAGGCTTATAACACTGCGCGCTATCATCAACCGTCAGACGAGTTCGATCCGAACTGGAACTATCAAGGCATGCTCCAGGAGGCCGAGATTGCCCTGGCGATTGGAATGCGTATCGCCAACGATCCGGCCATGCCACGATTCAAGCCGACGGATGAGTTCGCTAAGAATAGTAAGCGGTAACAAGAAGAAGTAAATCGTGAATCGTAAATCGTAAATAGATCAACCACTTTTCACCCGCGCCGCTGAGGAGAATCGTATGAGACCTCATGAGAAGTTGGACGTGTGGAAGAAGGCGATTGATTTTGTCGTGGCGTTGTACAAGGTTACAGAAACCTTTCCCAAAGAGAAGTTTGGTCTGACATCGCAGTTGCGCAGGGCGGCAGTTTCTATTCCCGCGAATATTGCCGAAGGGGCTGGGCGCAAGTCTTCGAAAGAGTTCGCATACTTTCTGTCGAACTCTCAAGGTTCCGCGAGTGAAGTAGAAACAGAACTCCTAATCGCAAGCAGGCTTAGCTATATCCAACAGGCGAAATATATTTCATTGCGGTCGTCGCTTGATGAGATCGGCCGAATGCTTACAGGTCTTGGCCGGCATCTTGACAAAAAGCTCTAAGCTCTCCGAATGGGTTTCCGAACAGAGAATCTGAAGAACCGAA
>JBDUCC010000221.1:0-4133 GCA_040003675.1 bacterium
TTTCATTCCTGACACGCATCGCTAGACCGGAACGCCCGCAACCTGAAAGAGAATGAGTCAAGGGTTGGGCTCAGCCGCCTTGGCTCCGGGTTTTATAACTCTGGTTGAGCCATCGGAGAACTTTACTGTTAAGGTGCCGTCGGGGGACCGGAAGAATTGCGGCGCTGATTTCGATGTGCCGAGCGAATGCGTGCGCGACTCACCCGAGGGTGTTGAGATGTCACTTCCCAGTTCAGGATTCGGCAGACGCAACGCGGGTGCGCCAATGGAACGTCGCGATCCGGATTGCTGACTATTCTGAGACTTTTGCGCTCTTGTTGCCGGCCGGGAATTCGTAGTCACCGCTTCTCTCTTCTTCTGGTTAGCGCGCTCGCTATTGTCAGCTTCCTTTTTCCTTGCCTCAACACGCTCGCTCTGTTTACGTTCGCTCGCTTCCCTTTTTGTATCCGGACTGTTGTTGACTGCAGCACGATCTTTTTGCGACGCAGCCGTGGACTGGTAAGTAGTGGCTAACTTCGTACCCGGGGCTTTAGCGGGAGGAGTGGAAGATCGTTCCTGCAAGTTATAGAACATAGCGAAGGCAACGGAGGACAGAATAAGTAGCAGCGCGGCGATTGCGCCGGGACCAAACCGGCGTTGCGACTCAACCATGGCCAGGCGTGGCGCGCTTTTGTGCGGACGACGAACTACAGTCTCTTCAATTTGTGACTCGTGCTTTGCCGGCTCATTCATTTCTACATTTACCGGGCCAATAGTCGTGCGACCCACGCGTCGCAGCGCTTCACGAAAATCGGTGGCGTTTGCATAACGTTCTTCGGGACGCAGCGCCATTGCTTTACCCAGAATGCCCGCGACTTGTGGCCCAACCGCAGCATGGATCTTGTCAGCCGGCTGTAACGGATCCGGCTCGGAATTGATAACTGCCGAGGCGCGCTCTAAGGCATCGGGCGGTTTGATTCCAGTCAACAAATGATAGAGGGTCGCGCCCAACGCATAGATGTCGCTGCGCGGATCCGTGCGCCGATCCTCGATCTGTTCGAGCGGCGCATACTGTCGGGTGTAGCCAAAAAAGGCTTGAGACGCAGTCGCGGACGTGTCCGCGCGCCGGGCTTTAGCAAGACCAAAATCGAGCAGAGCGATTTGACCGTTGGCCGTAAGTTTCAGATTGTGCGGTTTGATATCGCGATGAATCACCTGACGGTCGTGAGAGTGCAAATAGATTAGCGCGTCGAGCAATTGATCGGCCCAGGCAATCACCTGATCACGCGGGAATGGGCCCGGTTGATGTGCAATGATTCTGGCGAGATCAGTACCGGCGATGAATTGCATCACCAGAAAGGCGCGATTGCCTTCAACAAAATGGTCCGTTACGCGTGGCAACGCGGGATGTTGCAAACTCGCGAGCAGGCGCGCCTCATGCTCAAACTGTTTTCGCAGCGAAGGCTCGGCTGACAGCGTTTCCTTCAAGGCCACTGTGATGCCCAGCCGTTGATCGACTGCTTCGTAAACAGCGCCCATGCCGCCGCGACCGAGCTTTCGCACAATCTGGTAACGATCTTGCACGATCGTATCGCCGAGGAGTGGAGCCTCAGGAACTGCTTCGGTGAATTCTGTTGATACGCTCAAATGGGGGCGAACTCCGTAAGAAGGTCGATGGTTGAGAAACGAGTTGTCAACTGGGGGAGATCGCGCGGGGCGGGAATGGCTATTGATAACCAAATGTGTCGAATGCGACACCTTAAGAAGTATACGCCATGCATTAACAGTCGAACAAGCAGGAGTAAACTAGCAGATGGGTCAGTTTGAGACTGCAAGAGAAGGTTGTGATTCACTGCTTTTAGTGGGAACGCAGGGCTTGGAACGCGAAGCGATCTCATTAGCACCGCGGCTTCAGCCCGGTGATAGCAAAACGGAATTAACAAGCACCGTTTCTAACTATTTTTCTAGTAGGAAATCAGAAAACCGTTAGAAACGGATCAGGAATTATTTGTAGAACTTGAACACCGGGCTGAAGCCGCGGTGCTAATGAGATCGCTTCGCGTTCCCTCCCGGGGGTCCCAATAAGAAGTCGATATGCAAGAGTTGCAGTCAATCGCCGGCGGCGCCGATGTGTTCAGTCTTGTCTTCCTGAACAACGCCGCTTTCTTCGGCGGGGGCTTCACGAACGCGTCGTCGCGAACCTATCCTTCCGCGCAGTCCAACGGCCCGGCCCGCCCACATGCGCCAGCGAGCAGTGTGACGCAAATCATCGAGCAGCGAGTAGACCACCGGCGTGGCAATCAACGTCAGCAACAACGACAACGTCTGGCCGCCGATGACAACCACTGCGATTGAACGCCGCTCTTCCGCTCCAGGTCCCGTGCCAAGCGCTAATGGCATCATGCCGGCAACCAATGCCAACGTCGTCATTAAAATTGGCCGCAACCGATCTCTATTTCCCTGCATGATTGCTTCGTAACGCTCGATGCCGCGCGAGCGCAAACTGTTCATGTGGTCGATTTGCAAAATTGAGTTCTTCTTTACAACCCCGAACAGTACCAGGATGCCCAACGCAGAATAGAGATTAAGCGTGTCGCCAGTGGCCCATAACGATAACAATGCAAACGGAACCGAAAGCGGCAGGCTTAGCAGGATAGTGACTGGGTGTATTGTGCTTTCAAACTGCGACGCGAGAATCATGTACATGAAGATGATCGACAAGATAAAAGCCCAGATGAACTCCGTGAACGTCCTTTCAAGTTCGCGCGCGCGCCCGGACACGGTGGTCGTGTAGGCAGCGGGCATATGCATTTCTGCCGCCGCGCCGCGTAAAGCTTCAATGCGATCGGCAAGCGCAAAGCCAGGCGCTACTGAAGCGCGTACCGACGCTAATCGCTCGCGGTCAAGCCGGTCGACACGCGAGGGACTGGTGTCGCGACTAATCTTCACCAGATTATCGAGCCGTACCAGTCCGCCACGCGACGAAGGCACGTAGAGCCTTTGAATAGCCCCAACATCGCTGCGGTCGCGTTCATCCAAACGCAGTTGCACGTCATAGTCTTCGTTGATCGATTCGTCGCGAAAGCGCGAGGCACGGTCTTCACCGCCCACCATCAAGCGCAACCCCGTGGCGATGGCGGAAGTATCTACCCCGAGATCCGCCGCCCGTGCACGATCGATCTCAACTCGCAGCTCCGGCTTGTTAAGTTTCAAGCTTGTGTCGGCGTCGACAATCCCGCCCAGGGTTTGCGATCGTTTCCTCAGCTCCTCAGCGTAACCGGCGAGCGCAACGATGTCCGGCCCGCGCAAATTGAAGTCGATATCAAAACGGCCGCCGGCGCCGAAATTGAAGGACGGCGCATTACGCACGCCGGTACGCATCGGCGCGTACTTTTGTAAGCGACGGCGCACCTCCAACATCACGTCTTGTTGGCTGTAGTTTCCCCTGAATGCGTTGAGCGGATGACCATTCTTCGTCTCAGTCCAAAGCCTGCCAAGCGAGAACGTGCGTTCTTCATGGGGCGTGATGCGCACGTAGACGTTGCCCTGATTAACGCCGCCAAGAAATGAGCCGCCGGCATTGGCCATTACCAGGCGCACACCGGGGGTGCTGCTTATGTCCTTTTCGACCGCCTGCATCGTCTCGTTCATCACCGCCAGATTCGTGCCTTCCGGTCCGTTGACACTAACTTCAAATTCCGCCTCGTCAACGTTGGTGGGAATGAACTCCTGCTTCACCGCGCGGTAGAGCGGAACGCTGGACAACACCACCGCCAACGCGATCAGAGAAACGGCGACACGGTGGCGCATCGCAAAGGCGAGCATGACGGTGTAGAACTGATCTATCCAGCGATAAAAACCTTTGCGCGAGGCAGGGGCACTGTGACCGCCTTTGCCGGCGTCGTCAGTACGAATGAGCCGCGAACTCATCATCGGCGTCAAAGTAAAAGAAACGAGCAAGCTGACCAGAATTGCTACTGCAGCCGTGATGCCGAATTGATAGAGGAACCGTCCTGAGATGGACGACATGAAAGAGACGGGCAGAAAAATCACGACCAGCGAAAGCGTCGTCGCTAGCACAGCAAGGCCGATATCCCTGGTAGCCTCACGCGCCGCTTCTTTGGGCTCAATTTTCTTCTCTTCAATGAAGCGGA
>JBDUCC010000060.1:0-13986 GCA_040003675.1 bacterium
ACCTGGCTGTTGTAGCGCGTAGAGATTTTATCGATCAGGAAAGTCTGCATGTTAATCCAGTAGCGCACAGTGTCCTGCGGATTAAACTTAACTTCTACCACGTAATCATTTCCCTCATCTTTCTGTCGCGCTGTGACGAGTGAGCCCTCGATGGCCCGATTGAGAGTGTCAAAACCCATCATTCCCCAGTGGCGCGAAGCCGCAGTCTCGCTCACCCTGAACTCGTTACCAAAGATCATTCCGCCGCCCTGCGAGCCGGTAAAGACGAGATACGTTCGACCCGGAAGAGTCGCACTAGGTGCAACATCCAGCCGGCGGCGCATCAGCTTGTCCTGATAATCCGTAATCTTGAGTTTGACTTCGGCCATTGCGCCGAGAGGATTGGCCCCTATGCCGCCAAATGCGGCGGCATTTACGAAACCGCCAGCCTGCACGGTGACATTTTGCATGGTAGCGTAGTCAGCGCCGCCGTGAGCAATTCGAGCGACGCTCAGAATCTCACGCCCGGTGAAGTCGGCGGCCGCGTTGGGAATAGTTGCAGTAGTTGCGGCTAAACCTATCGCTGCAACGCAACAAGACGTAGAGAGCAGCACTTTCCGGATAAGTGATCTTCGTAGCATGTTTAATTAGTTCCTCCTGTAATGTTTGATTGACAGTCGCAGCTTTTACAGCAAGTTCAAGGAAACGTCAATTAAAGTGCTGCGACAACGAAGTTGCGTGCGTCACGGGACGAAGTGCTCGGCTTCATCTTGATTAGATGTCCTGAGCGCGCAGTGCGACCCCGGTAGCGCCGAGAAAAACGAACAGCATCAACAGGAGAACTGCCAGATCAGTCAAATGGCTGCCCCAGGGATGCAGGAAGTCGACAAAATTGCTCAGGTCGTCAGGGATCAGTTTGGCTTCAGCAATTTTGGGTGCGGGCCCCAGCTTGGGCGCGGTCGGTTTTACCGGAGAACCTCGGCTCATAATGTCTTTTTGGTACTGGTCCATTTCCTGTTCAAAGTCTTTCGAGCTTTTCTGCGCGTCGGATCTGTACTTGTCAATCTTTTGCTGCGCGTCCGCGATGCTGGCGTTGTTCTCATGTTCGATCTGCTTATAAAGCCCACGCCCTTCGTTGTTGACTGCGGGCTGACCGTTCTCGTCTTTGCCGCGCAGGACTTCGAGACCTGACAAGCGTTTCATTTCGTCAAATGTCCAGGTCGCAGGCATTACTGTCCCCACTACTTTTGCAACGCCAACCGGCACTCCGACCAATCCCGAGAAGAGAATCTGCGGTATTAAAATAAGCGGTACGAGACTGGTTGCCATCTCAGAAGTCTTCACTACAGCGGAGATAAAGAGGCCGAGCGCAACACCAACCATGCCCGTGAGAATCATCACAAACAATTGCGGAAGACCAGCAAGCGTCCCGGGCAACTTCATCAGCGTTGTGACATCAAGCAGTTTCAGCGTGGCAAAGAGAAGGAAACATTGGAAGCTTACGATCAGCATGAGCACAAAAAGCTTCGAGCCGATGTATGGCAGCAAACGCAGGTTCACCATGCGCTCACGGTTATAAACCGCTCGCTCCCGAATGACCTCTCGCGAAGCCACCGAAGTGCCAAACCAAAGGGCCACCAACGCCAGTATGAAGTAGGGAAAGTCCCGCTGGGACTTGGCGCCTACGACCAGATAAGTGAGCAGCGCAATAATTGGCGCCTGGCCAAAAAGAATCAGGAGGTTAAACTTGTCACGAGCTAAAACACCAAGATAGCGGCGCGAGAGCGTTCCCCACTGGCGCAGGAGGTCGCCCAGGGTTGTTCGCCGCTTCGCCGGTGCTGACTGGACAGGGCTCCGCGAAACCTCATTAAGCGGATCGGCGACATTGGACTTGAATTGCTCAGTCCGCGTGAAACGTTGTTTCCACTCCTCGGCCACTTCTTCAGCAGCCTGCTCCCGGGACATTTGCCCGTTCGTTCGCGCGAGGCGTTCGTTAATCGGCGCCTCGAGTTTGTCGTAGAGATCCTTGAAGCTGTCCGCTCCCACGTGGGCCAGGGCCTCGTACGGCTTGCCGTAGAAAACGAGTTTGCCGCGCATGAGCAAAACGATCTTGTCAAAGAGCTTGACGTTTTCCATCGCATGCGTCGTTAGAATTACCGTCCTGCCCGACTCGGCTATTTGACGGAAAAGCTTCATGACCTTCTCTTCGGTGGCCGGATCCAATCCTGAAGTGGGTTCGTCAAGAAAGATGAGCGATGGCTTGGTTATAAGTTCCACTGCTATTGAGACCCGCTTGCGCTGGCCCCCTGAGAGTTGGGAAATTGGGACGTCACGCCGCTCGGATAGTCCGGTAACGTCCATCACTTCGCCGACGATCTGATTAATTTCCTTAGTCGAAATGTCACGGGATAGTCGCAGGCGCGCCACATAGTAAAGTGTGCTGTAGACCGTCAATTCCCGGTGAATGATGTCGTCTTGCGGAACGTAGCCAATCGACTGTTTAATCGACTCAAGATGCTGGTAGAGATCCAGGTTGTTTACGAGCACCTGGCCACTGGAGGCTGGGCGCATTCCGTTGAGCGAGTCCATCAGTGTCGATTTGCCGGCACCCGATGGCCCCAGAAGGCCCACAAACTCGTTTGGCTGAATAGTCAAACATACTTCGTCCAGTAGTCTCACTTTTCCCGGGCCGGAGCGGTTGGGCACTTCTTTCGTAACGTGGAACGCATCAATGCGGGTTTTTGCCCGCGTGTCGAAAACAGAAACTCCGCGTGCAGGTTCAACCCTTAGAACAAAGGGACCGATCTGTATGACATCCTCGGGCCGGATCGCTTTACGGCCGGTGATACGCTGACCGTTGATGTAGGTGCCGTTGGTGGAACCAAGATCCTCAATCATCGATCCCGAGGTTGTGTTCAAAACAGAAGCATGGCGATTCGAAATCAAGAGTCCGTCTAACCGAATATCGCATTCCTCGCCGCGACCGATAGTTAGCTGTCCGGTGTTTCCGAACGGCCGTGTAAGAAACACGCGAGGCCGATCTGAAGCGCCGCCGCCGGGCGTGATTTGAAGTGGGCTCTCCGAAGTGAGCACCATAGTCCCAATTTTTTTCGCCGCTGGCGCGGCCGGCGATGCTGGTTCGGGAGCTACAAATTCCGCAAACTGCGGTCTTGGCGTCGGATTCGCAGGATCAAGAAAGCGAATTGTCGGGCCTCCCTCACCCAGCTCGACTCTGTCGTTGTGATGAAGAACTTCGGCCGCAACGATGCGGCGGCCATTAAGCACCGTGCCGTTAAAGCTTCCCAGATCCACCAATAGGTATCGTCCATCCTGCCGCCGAATTTCGGCATGACGGCGCGAAACAATAGCTGCGGCTGCATCGATTGCTCCCTCAACACCGGCATCGCGGCCAAAGCGCGTCACTTCCTTTTTGAGTTCAATTCTTTGCAGACGGCCGGTGCCCGCTCCGGACAACTCGACGAAGACTGATTCGTCCAGAGTGCGTTGAGGCGCTGCCGCGGGCTGGCTAGGTACATTTGGTTGCTGAACCGGCCTCGGCGTTGCGAGAGGTGCTGCACGACGTGGATCGGCAACTGTTTCGTTCGCGAGTCTAGCCTCAGGTTTGTTTTCTATCCTGGTAACAATGAGCACCGGTCCGCCAGACCCGAATTGCACACGCGACTTTACGCGGAGCGCGGTAGGTTCTTTAACGAGTTGGCCATCCAGAAATGTGCCGTAGGTCGAACCGCTGTCTGATAACAGCCACCGGCCATTCTGTAATTGGATCTCGGCATGTCGTCGAGAAACGGTTGGCCACTGTTTCTGATCGAAAACGATCTGACAGGTCGCCGGGTTGCGGCCCACAGTGATCAGCGGCCCGTTGTAACTGGTCTCGTTCTGTTGTCGGCCCTGGGTTTCTTCGGCGAAGGCAATCTGTGTCACGTGTTATGCAGCTTTCTCAAAGCTTTGGCCGGCTGGGCGGCCATTACGGTTTAAGCAAAAAGCAGGTGCGGCGAAAGCAGCCGCTATATAACTCAGGAGGGGCCCTTATCGCAAACGTTTTCCGCCTCGCCTGCCACCCGAGAAACGGCTGCCGCCGCTACGCAATTGCTGCGACCACAGGTAATACCTTGGATACTCAACGCACTTCCATGACCGAGTAACCCAGCATCCGGCTTCCGGACGAAACAAACATCAGCCCCAGCAGTTCGTCGGTGATGAAGCGTTCATCAAGATCGCGCAGTCGGATCTGGCGATCTGTTTGGCCGTTGTTGATGTTTACGCCTGCCAGGCCATTCCCGTCGCGGCCCTTCAAGTCGGTGTAGAAATACATCCATTGACCGCGCAACGCAGCCAGTCGATCACGATGCCATAAGAAACGCGAAAGGCGATCTAGCTGGTGTGCCGGGTCGAGTTTATCCAACAATCGTTCGTCAACATCAGACGTTTGGTTGCGCGCGAGGTCAACGGTGCGGTTGCGCGCGAGGTCAACGGTGCGGTCCCGCACCAGGTCCCCCGCCGAAGGCAGTGAGGGTGCAGACGGATTGGACGGCAAACTGGACATTCCACTCCCACTTGAAAGATTGCCGCGAACTCGCGCCAGCGTACCGAAAGTGCGGAACCGGGAAGCAGCATAGCGGGTTGCGTAGTTACGCGCGGAACTTGTCGCCAAAGCTTGCAGGTTCGAAACGGAACTTCGCGCCACCAAACCGGAAAAACTCAAACTGCTTGCGACGCGCGCTATTTGTATTCCGCGAAATGCGGTTGAGGCCATGCCCCCATAACGGAAATAGAGTGAAGCCGCGCGCGCAGCTACAGCTGCAACAGTTCGCAGAATGCCGCGGCTTGGTGGCGTGTGACGCGCGCGCCAAAGCTCGCGGCCGGATGCCGGATCAAATGCTGCGAGCTCATTCTGCCCGCCCACCACCACGTCGCCGCCTTCGTTTATCAGGCCAAACGCGGTCCGCTCAATTTCATGTCTGACCCGTGCGCGTCGTTTGCCGGTGTTTGCATCAATACTTATTAGATCATCGCGGTCAGCAATCATGATCGTTTGCGCATCCGGCAACACCAAATTGGTAATGCCTTTGTCCGCACCCTTGTAACGCCAGAGAACTTTTCCCTTGCGCGTATCGATTGCGCTGACGCCGAAAGGCCCCCGCTCAACTGTGTCGCCATCTTTAAGCCGAGTAAACTGGCCGCCCGTGCGCACGTACAACGTCTCGCCGACCAAAATCATTTCCGGAGTCAGCCCGAGGTCCTTAGCTTCCCAAACTGTATCTCCGGTCTCGCGCGAGATCGCGCGCACGCGTCCATGGCTTGAGGTGTAGATAATCCCTTCAGCGAAAATCGGATCGGCCTCAGTCAACGCGAACCCCTCTTCGTTGACCCGGTACTTCTCGCGCAGGCGCGACTTTCCCGTTTGTGCGTCGAATGACGTCAATCCCTCGTAAAAGAGATACAGCCTGCGATCGGCAAATACGGGCGCGTGATAATTATCAAAAGTGTATTCGACTTCGCTGTTTCCATCAGGCCAGCGCGAAGCCATCATTTCGACTTCGTTCAGTTCATTCTTCCAAAGCTCGTCCCCAGAACTGAGATTTAGCACATGTACAAGCGGATGGCGCTTAATGCCATCGCCGGGGTGACCCTTCGCGTCTTTGGCGAGCACGATTGCTAACAAGTTTGCGTCAGGCTGAACAGCCATCTGCATCAAGCCGCCTTTAATTTTTTCGCTGCGCCAAATGCGATTGCCGGTCATTATGTCAACCGCCTCGACACGCGTGCGTTCTCCTTTTTCAAAACTCAGCAGCAGCAAATCCGACCCCGGCACCGGCGCCACGTCGTTCTCATCAAGCTCAGCAGCCTTGCGCCGCCACAGCACATCGCCGGTCGCGCCATCCACGGCGTAAACAGATTTCTCAGTGCCGACGATGACGACCCCCATGTCCGTTGTCTGATAGAAGCGCACTGGCTTATCGAGTTTTGTTGTCCAGGCTTGGGCGGATGTTAGTGCAGGCAATGAAAAGCAAAAGAATAAGACGAATAAAAATCTTCGCATGCGTTAAAGGATATCAGGAATACTGGCAAGCGTCCGTTACAATTCAATGTTTGCCGGGGGCTATGCCGAGTTCCGTGCGGTGAGCCTAGGGCTTACTGGCCTGCTTTGTGGGGAATGTTCGCAAGGCTTAGCCTCGCGAAAACTTGGTCAGGGTAACATCGGTGAGGCTGAGCCTCACCGCACGGCAGGCGGCCAGAGCCGCTCCGGTCAGATACTACGGGTTCCGTTCGGTTCGAAGTTCAAATCTGATATTCTTACGGCCGTCGTTGCCGCTTCCAAACCTTAATGCCCGCAGTAACAAACATGAGAATGATCCTCCGCTCCGCAATTGTGCTAAGTGTTTGCTGGTGGTTCTCGCTTGGCATCGTCAACGCACAATCGGCCGACATTACAAGGCCGGCGCCGATAACCACGAATGAAGTCACGGCTTCGATTGCGGCACGCGACCTCGGAGACGCCCGTTCAACAGATCACTTCTACGCCTTCACCGGCACACCCGGAGATTTGCTGATTACTGTTGACAGCAGAAACATGAATGGCGACGTTGATGTCTTCACGGCAGCAGGCCTGCGGCCACTTTTGAAATTTTCAATCTACGCCGGTGGTTCGGGGCCCATCACCAAGAGCATTTATCTACGCCAGCGGCAGGACCTCATCCTGCGCGTGGAAGCGCGCACGCCAAACGATGACGAAGGTGTCTATCGCATTCATTTTGGGGGTGCATTCGAATCTATCGCCGGCGGAGCGTTGCTGGCTGAAAATGAGGATAGTTTGGCCCAACCATCCGTAGCCGGAACCCAAGCTGGGAAGAAGGGAAGGAGAGTTTCTTCAGTTGGGGCGCGAATTGAAGAACCGCCCGAGACTGATGTTGCGGCTGCGGCGTCACCTGAACCGACGCCCGCGGAGGCAGCGGAAGAAACTAAAGCTGAGGCACCAAAACCCGCTGCAGGCAACCCGCGCAATCGTCGCCCGGCACGGGGAATTAAACGTACTGATTCTTCGCAGCCCGCAGAGACTGCCGGCTCGGAGACAGAGGCGTCCGCCGTAGCGCCTGGAGAAACTTCGGCACCCGTCAGCGAAAACAAGCCCGCGCCAAGGCGAGGCTCGCGGCGAGGTGCCACTAAGCGCGCAACCACGCCCGAACCAGAGCCAGAACCGAATACGGGGCCGAAGCTGGTGATTGAGACTAATGACGGCACGCTAATAGAACACTACATGAGCAGCGTGCGTCGCGTCACAGTGGAAGCCGGTCTAGTTGTTATCATCGGAAAAGACGGAAAGATTCAGAGAGTTGTGCTCGCGAACGTTGTGCGAATGACGATCGCACCGTAACAGTGACAAGTAACAAGTGACAGGTGACGAGTAGCAGTTATTCAGATTCGCAAAATACCAGCACTCGCCTAATAATCCAGTTACTTGTCACCTGTCACTTGTCACTTCGATTTCAACCCGGCCAATTTGTCGCGAAACTGCGGCAGGTCTTGATTGTTGGGGTCCGCTTTTTCCAAAGCGGCGATAGATTTCTCAGCTGCTTTTGCATCGCCCTTCTGCAAATGCATGTAAGCTAAACTCGCGAGCGCGCTCACGTCGCCGGGCTTCTTTGCGAGTGCCGCTTTATACCAGGTCTCCGCTTGATCGTAATGCGCTCCTTCCAGGTTTGCTTCTCCTAGCATCGCCAACACTTCGAAGTTATCTGGTTGGATCTGATTAGCCCGTAACAAAAACTCGATCGTTTCATCGAAGCGCTGCACCTGGTACTCGAGCTTCGCGGCAGCAATTTGCGCTTCGAAATCTTTGGGGTTGTTACGGGCTTTGGCGATCGCTGTCTGTACCTGCGCGATCATCTGCTGCGGATCCTGCTGGCCACTACCACCGGAGCCAATCGGCGGATGGTCGGCCGGCAACGTCTGGCCGGCAGACATTGCCGGCGCGGCGGTTCCATAACGCTGGCTCATCGTACTGGCAAAAATGAAGCCGACAATGAAGCCCAGCAGCATGCCTATGATCGCAAAAAGAAGATTGTCTCGGGTCATTATTTCTCTGCGTCTTTCATGATGCTTTTTAGTTGCTCGCGCAGCTCGGGGCTGTTGGTGTGGCCATGCGCGGTGATGGCATGCTGGGTCGCGGCATCAAGCACCTCGTCTTGCGTCCCCTCGATGCTCAGGGTGCAGCCTTTTTCGCTGGGATGAAGGCGGCAGTCAATTACTTTTCGGTTTTCGTCAGACATAGGTATCTCCTTTATTAACGTCATTGCTCCGAGTCAACAACAGCGTAGCATTGTCTCATGGACCATGAGGTCATTATTCTTGAATATCTTAAAGCGGCAATATTTTGGCTGCACAGGAATTCTATTTGGCTCCAGAGCCAGCCAGCCCCTTGGCTCGCTCGATCCTTTGCGAAATCGTCTGCGCTAACTCCGAACCAGTGGGTGTCTTGGCCAGCAGGCGCTGCCAGTAGTCAATCGCTTGTTGGTAGTTCTTCGCTTCAAACGCAGCGCTGCCGGCGAGTTCCAGGGCCTTGGGGTTATCAGGATCCAACTGTAACGATTTCTTAATCAGCTCCTGCGGCGCGCCCTGCAAGCTTTGGCCGTTAGCCATGGCGGTTACGAACGCGTAGTCGGCCCAAAGATCGGCATCGTCCGATTTCAACGCAGTTGCCTTGGCGTAAGCGTCGGTCGCTTCTTTATACCTCTCCATGCTCGTGTAGGAGCGGCCCAACATGGTCCAACCCTGAACGTCGTTTGGGTTTTGTTCAAGACGCTTCCCAAGCGCAGCGACATTCGCCTCGATGTTTGGTTGCGTCATTTGGGAATCAGGTTGGGAACTCTCAGCGGCTGGTGATTCGGGTGGTGCTGGGCGGCCCTGCGGGCTCAGGCGTGGATTGCCGACTTGCAGGTAAAGCGCTATGGCGATGACCGGAACAGCCACGGCCACAGCATACGCTGGCCGGCGATCAGAAGGCCCTAACGCAGCTTTAGTAGCCGCCGTGTCTTTGACCGCGGAAACATCCTCAAGCATTCTCCGCTCAATGCTGTCACGGTCCTGTTGATATTGATCCTGGGCAATGATGCCGTTGCGCAGATCAGCCTCGAGTTCATTTAGTTGGTCTCGATAAACGCTGACGTTTGCTTCGTTGTTCTCGTCTGCCGGTTTATCTTTGTCGGTCGTCAGCAAGGGTGGCAGCACGAACGCAAAGGCGATCAAAACCATCACGGCACAAATCACCCAAAAAAGCATCACGCTGTTTCCTTTCCACTTTCAGAAGCGAGCAGCGCTTCCGCCCGGCGTCGTTCGTCTACCGACAATGGAGCTTCTGCAATCACGCTGCTGCGTCGTTTTACGTAGCGGAATAACAGCAGCAGTCCAGCGAGCAACAAAACAAATGGACCAAACCAAAGTAAATAGGTGGTTGGATCCACGGGTGGCCGGTAAAGAACAAACGTGCCGTAGCGATCGGTCAGATAGGTGATGATTTCTTTGTCAGTCTTCCCAGCTTTCATCTGTTCGCGAATTTGGTTGCGCAGATCTTCCGCCAGGTCAGCACGCGAATCCGCCAGCGTTTCATTCTGACAAACAAGACAACGCAATTCTCGCGAGAGCTTCATTACGCGCTCTTCCAACACTGGATCAGCAGCGGAAGGCTGAGCCTCTTTGGCGATCAGGTTATAGGCTCCGGCGAAGAGTATGATTAAGCCGGCTACAGCGATCCCCGATTGTTTGCTTAGCTGGATCATCTGCTTCATTCAAGATCGAGAGTCTCTCCGGTCTATACACCTTCCCAACCTGAGAGGTTACCCTGTTGAACTATTCGTCCTTTCTCGCTCGCTTGCACAACTTCACTTGTTCAACTGCTGCGCCAGGGGGAGAATCTTTTCCTGCCAAATGTCAGGTGTAACTGGCCCAACCTGTTTGAAGCGGATGATACCCTCGCGATCGATTAGATAAGTCTCGGGCGCGCCGTAAACGCCGTAGTCAATGCCCACTCGTCCATCGGTGTCAGCGGCGCTCAATACGTATGGATCGCCCAACTCTCCCAACCAGGACAGCGCATCCTCGCGTTTGTCCTTGTAGTTGAGTCCATAGATCGGCAGCGCACCCGAACGTGCATATTGCAATAAGAATGGATGCTCGTCGCGACAGGTCACACACCACGAGGCCCAAACATTCAACAGCCAAACTTTGCCGCGCATGTCCTGCGCTGAAAACCCACGACTGGGATCCTTTAATTGCGGGAGTTGAAAGGCCGGTGCGGCTTTGTTTATCAGTGGCGAAGGTACTTCGTGCGGATCGTGGCGCAAGCCAATGGCCAGAAAGGCCACCAACACAATGAAGAACACCAGCGGAATTGCAAATCTAGTCATGATTCTTTCGCCGCCGTTGCCATCACCGGAACTGGCGCAGCCGCCGATGTTCTTAGCGCTTCGTGTTGTTTACGCGCCGCCAGCGCATAACGACGATCGCTGAGCGCAAGGCCACCGCCCATCGCCATCAGCAAGGCGCCACCCCAAATCCAACCGACGAATGGCTTGTAGTAAACCCGTACGCTCCAGGCGCCGCCACTAACAGGCTCGCCCAGCGAAATGTAGAGGTCGCGAAACAAACCCGAATCGATCGCGGTTTCGGTCATTACATTTTCGGTCGCGATGTAGGACCGTTTCTCCGGATACATGTGATTCACGACGTTACCGTTCTTGCTGACTTCGATGTCGGCGCGCGCTGCTCGATAATTTGGCCCAGCAACGTTAGTGACGCCGTTAAGACGAAAAGTGTAGTTGCCGGCCGTGACGGTATCGCCGATGTCCATGCGCACGTCCTGTTCCGACTGATAGCCGGTGACGAGCGTTACACCAACAATAAAAACAGCAACGCCGAAATGGGCGAGGTGCATGCCGTAGTAGCTTCTCGTTTGCGTCCTTAACTTTTGGAAAAAACTCAGTTGACCCGAAGTCGTTTTCACACGTTCCCAAATATTCACGACGGCTGCGAAAACTATCCAAAGCGCCAGCATCAGACCAAGTGAAACCAGCGGCTTCCATTGCCCCAGGACGAATGGAAGCAATAACGCAGTCACAACTGCGGCCAGGAACGCCCAACGTAGTCGCACCGCAAGTTCCGGCAGGCTCGCCTTTTTCCAGCGCGCGATTGGTCCAACCCCCATCAGGAACACCGCCGGAACCATCAGCGGCACAAACACACTATTAAAGTATGGTGGACCAACCGACAGTTTTCCCATGCCCAAGGCATCGATGATTAGCGGGTAAAGTGTGCCCAGTAAAACCGAACCTGCGGCCACCGTCAGCAGGACATTGTTTGAAAGCAACAGCGACTCGCGCGAGATGACATCAAACTTGCCGCCCAGCCCGACTTCCTTGGCCCGCCAGGCGTAAAGCAACAGTGAACCACCAATAACAAAAACGAGAAACGCCAGGATAAAAATGCCGCGTTTGGGATCCGTCGCGAATGCGTGAACCGAAGTCAACACACCTGAGCGAACCAGAAACGTTCCCAGCAGGCTTAGGGAAAACGCTGCGATCGCCAGTAACACTGTCCAGCTTTTAAAGCCGCCGCGCTTTTCGGTAACGGCGAGGGAATGAATCAAGGCAGTGCCCACCAGCCATGGCATGAACGAAGCGTTTTCAACTGGATCCCAAAACCACCAGCCGCCCCAACCGAGTTCGTAGTAAGCCCACCAGCTTCCCAAGGCAATGCCGACGGTCAGGAACATCCAGGCGACGGTGGTCCATGGTCGCGACCAGCGGGCCCAGGTCGCGTCTAGCCTGCCGCTAATCAGAGCAGCAATCGCAAAAGCAAAAGCAACCGAGAATCCAACGTAGCCCATATAGAGCATTGGCGGGTGAGCCACCATGGCCGGATCCTGGAGCAGGGGATTAAGATCGCGGCCATCGGCTGCAGCCGGGATCAAACGAGCAAACGGGTTCGACGTCAGCAACATGAAGAGCAGGAACCCCACGCTGATGATGCCCATTACGCTCAACACCCGCGCCACCATTTCTTCAGGAAGATGCCGGCTGAACAAGGAAACAGCGACTGTCCAGATGCCCAGCATGAAAGTCCACAACAAGAGCGACCCTTCATGCGAACCCCAGGTGGCCGCGAGCCGGTAGTGAAGCGGCAGCTGCGAGTTGGAATTGGTGGCGACGTTGAGAACTGAGAAGTCGTTAGTGATAAATGAGTAGCCAAGGCAGCAAATAGCAATGGCCACGAAAATGAACTGCGCCTGACCGGCAGGTGCAGCTAACGCGATCCAGGCGCGATTGCCGCGAGCGGCGCCAATCAGCGGTAACGTCGCCTGCGTCAGCGCCAATAACAGCGCGAGGATTAAGGCAAACTGGCCGATTTCAGGAATCATTATTAATTTGGACTGCGCCGGCTCGACGGCGCTCTTCAACTTAGCATTGCGATCTCGTTAAAGGAAACACTTGCCGCTTGGGCATCGCAAAAGCGGGGTCAAGCCGCCGCAGTCCAAAAATTTATGGACCAACAACGGTTTTCGCCGCTTCCTGTTCATGCTTAGCAGCGTCGATCGCCTGTCCTGCCTGTGGCGGCATGTAGTTCTCGTCATGCTTGGCCAGCACTTGATCCGCATAGAAGATGCCGTCGGTTCCAATATGTCCCTGCGCCACGCAACCGCGCCCTTCTTTGAATAAGTCGGGGAGGATTCCCTTGTAGACGACGGGAATGCTCTTGGCGGTGTCCGTAACGACGAAGCGCGTCGTCAGGCCATCGTTATCGCGATTGATCGATCCTTTTTCCACCAGGCCACCGACGCGAAATGTTCGACCTACCGGTGCTTCTTTTGCCGCCACCTGCGAGGGGCTGAAAAAGAATACGAGGTTTTCCTGGAAGGCGCTGAGCACCAGGGCCGTAGCGATCCCCAGCCCACACAAGGCGAGCACTATAAAGGCAATTCGTTTATGACGTCGTTTCATGACCATTTCAATAAAACCTATCTGCGGTTTTGCTCTCGCAAAGCTTTCTTGCGCTTGAGCAGTTGCAACACTTCTGCGCCCAGCAGAATCAGGGTGACAATGTACGAGCCCCAAACATAGAAGCCGTACCCGCCCATGTAGAAGAATTTTGACAAGTTCATGACTAAACTGCAATCGCGGCTACGCGTGCCGCGTTTTGTTCCCTCTCCAAAATGATGTAGCGCAAGCGCGCGAGCACCACCGCGATGGAATACAACCAACATGCGGCCAACATAGTCAGCAAGGCTACCAGCATGGGTGGGGCTATGGTTGGTTTGTTAAGTAGTCGAATGGTTGCGCCCTGATGCAGTGTGTTCCACCATTGCACGGAGAAATAAATGATTGGCACATTAATTACACCCACTATCGCCAGCACGGCGCCCGCCCGATCCGCGCGGCGTGGTTCGTCAATGGCCGATTGCAACGAAATGAAGCCAATGTAGAGGAACAACAGAATAAGTGTAGACGTCATGCGCGCGTCCCAAACCCACCACGTTCCCCAGGTGGGCTTTCCCCAAAGAGAACCAGTGACGAGAGAAATCAGTGTAAAGAGCGCGCCCGTGATCGAAATTGACGATGCCATCATCGAAGCCAACCGGGCATTAAAGGCCCAGCCTAGCGCGGCATAGAGAGCCATTAGAACGTAAAGAAGCATTCCCATCCACGCAGCGGGCACATGAATAAACATTATCCGGTAAGCATCACCCTGCTGAAAATCAGTGGGCGCGATGAAGAACCCGACGTACAGGCCGGCTACAAAAAGTAGCGCCGCGGGAATCGCAAACCATGGGATCATTTTTCCGGCTAGCGGATAAAAAGCCGTCGGCGATGCGTATTTGTAAATGTTCATTTCATTCTCTGGTCTTGGGGCTTTGGTCTTAGCTCTTTGAACCTTGTCAAGCAGTTCAGAGTCCAAGCTTTAGCTTGTTCTTACGCAACAACAGCAACCTAAAGGTTG